>CAYJUB010000042.1:0-10722 GCA_964373145.1 uncultured Moraxellaceae bacterium | reverse complement strand
GGTATGCTCCGCAAAGTGTTGCTTTAATAAACTCGGCTTGACATCACATTTACGTCAAGCCGCTTTAGCAATATGTTAAAGGAAAGAGTCAGGCTGATTGGCAACTGATCGGGCAACTTGTGGTGACACCAAACCCTTCATGACTAAGCCTTTCAGCGTTTGGTCGAGGGTGATCATGCCGTAGCCAGCGCCAGTCTGAATAGCAGAATACATCTGCGCAATTTTGTTTTCGCGGATTAGATTTCGAATCGCAGGAATCCCGATCATGATTTCATGTGCAGCAATACGACCACCCGCAGTCTTTTTCAACAGTGTTTGTGAAATCACCGCTTGGAGTGATTCTGACAGCATTGAACGAACCATTGATTTTTCTTCAGCAGGGAATACGTCGATCACACGGTCGATGGTTTTAGCCGCTGATGTGGTGTGGAGTGTTCCAAAGACCAAGTGACCTGTTTCCGCAGCGGTCAACGCCAAGCGGATGGTTTCAAGGTCACGCATTTCACCGACGAGGATGATGTCTGGATCTTCACGAAGTGCCGAACGCAGTGCTTCGTTAAAGCCGTGAGTATCGCGGTGGACTTCACGCTGATTGACCAGACATTTTTTGGATTGATGCACAAATTCGATTGGATCTTCGATGGTCAAGATATGATCAAAACGACGTTCATTAATATAATCGATCATCGCTGCGAGGGTGGTTGATTTACCTGACCCCGTTGGACCTGTGACGAGGACGATACCGCGTGGGAATTCGCAAATGTTTTTAAACACATCGCCCATGCCCAAATCATCCATCGTCAATACTTTCGATGGAATGGTCCGGAATACCGCGCCAGCACCACGGTTTTGGTTGAACGCATTCACACGGAAGCGAGCGACGCCAGGTACTTCAAACGAAAAGTCAGTTTCGAGGAATTCTTCATAGTCACGGCGTTGTTTGTCGTTCATGATGTCGTACACGAGACGATGAACTTCTTTGTGCTCCATTGCGGGTAAATTAATGCGACGAATTTCACCGTCAACCCGAATCATTGGAGGGAGTCCAGCAGATAAATGTAAGTCGGAGGCACCATTTTTTGCGGAGAACGCCAATAGTTCTGTAATGTCCATGAAATATTCCTTTTTCTGTATGTACAATATTTAGTTTTTACAGTGCTTTACGCCATCAAATCTGTATGCAGTAACATTGTGTCTTTAGTGTAATGAATATTAGACATAAAAACCAAGTTATATCGATAATTCGCTATGATTAAACACCCTAATTCGTCCGTAAGCTACCGTTTTTTTAAGCCAATAAATGAGAGTTACCGAGATAATGACTGATTTCGCTGCTAGTCGGCAACAAGTTCTAAGCCAAATTGAAAATATATGTCGGAAATGTGAGATTTCTGCGGAGAAAGTCACATTATTGGCTGTGTCAAAAACACAGCCAGCAGATGTCATTCGCGCAATGCATGCTGCGGGCCAGCACATTTTTGCTGAGAACTATTTGCAAGAGGCGTTAGGCAAGCAAGCAGAGTTAATCGACTTAGCGATAGAGTGGCATTTCATAGGACAGATTCAACGCAATAAAACCCGCGATTTGGCGGCCCATTTTTCTTGGGTGCATGGCGTCGATCGTCTGATTATTGCCCAGCGTTTGTCACAGCATTTGGCTGAACAGTTTGAGAAAACAGGGGTTGCGCCATCGCCTTTGAATATCTGTATTCAAGTGAATATCGATCATGAAGACAGTAAGGCTGGCTGTATGCCCGACGCGCTTGCAGAATTGGTTGAGCAAATCAGTGTTTTACCGCATCTTGCTCTGCGCGGGGTTATGGTGATTCCTGAAAAAAATCATCAAGATGCATTTGTGCGTGCGCAAGCATTGTTTAAGGCGGTTCGTGTGAAGCATGTGGCGGCTGAGTGCTGGGATACCTTGAGTATGGGAATGTCGGGTGATTTTGCAGACGCTATCGCAGCAGGTTCTACGATGATTCGCGTGGGGACGGCGTTATTTGGCGCCAGAACTTATCCGTGATTGAAATACAGTTTTTCCAAATGAGTGCGCGCAATAGGTACATGCTTTGCTTGAACTTGGTTACGTTTTCTTCATTTTTCGAGCGGTTATCCTGTGATAGTCTAAACCCATATTAAACCGATGATGCCAAAGGCAGTTAAACGTGCAACGAAGGACAGTAGAAGGATTACGACGGATTTATTTTTGGCAACCGCAGCCTGATTCTTCGATTTTACTCCTCGCGAATCCCACACCTAAAATTACATTAACCTCTGCGGGATACACAGGGGTCTTTCGACGTGTGTTATCGATGCTGGTGATGTTGTGTGTTTTGGTCATGACAGATGCGGCTTTGGCAAACTCCTTAAATAACGGGGCTGCAAACAATACTGCGCCGAGCAATGATTTTGATAAAAAAACATTATTTGGCGGAGGGATTAAATTCGAAGGGATGGGTGAGTTCCGCAGTTCAAATGCGCCTGCAAAATTTATCCCAGCCGATCAGGCGTTTAAATTGGTCGGTGAGACGAAAGATAATAATAAACTGATTTTAGATTTCCAAGTGACCTCGGGTTATTATCTCTATCAGCGCAAATTTGCGTACTACTCATCAAATACATCGGTGAAGTTCCAAGAAGCCATATATAGCCGCACGGCACAGATTAAGGATGATCCTGAGTTCGGCAAAGTACCTGTGTATCATGATGATGTGTCGATTACGGTGCCTTATAGTGGTGGTGGTAAAGTCACTGTGCGCTGGCAAGGCTGCGCCGATGCAGGGCTGTGCTATCCACCGCAAGAACGTGAGTTTAATTTACCTTCATCAACTGCTGGCAGTGCTGCAACGAATGGCGCGCAAGCGACACTGACAGCAGATCCAGCCGCAAATGCAGCCAATCAAATATCGACCAAAGCACCGCCCCAGATTCCGATTGTAGATGGTCGCCCTGATATTCGGACCAAGATCGAGAAGTCAGCAGGTGTGCAAAGTATCCTGTTGCCTTTACCAATTCCCAGTGAAGTGAGTGCTTATGGATTTCAGATCGCGCCACTGACCAATAAACAAGCGCAACAGAACGCGATCGATAAGACTTTCATTCCTGCGCCAGCCCAAAATGTTGCGCCAGTGAATCGTGATTTGTCCGTCTCAGTCGAATCATCCTCGCTCGTTGCTCAGCCACTTTCGCCTGCATCTCAATCAACGGTGAGAACCTCATCGACTCAAACGTTGAGTAATGATCCATTTGGCTTGGGTCGGCATCCGTTCACTGCGTTTGCGTTGTTGTTTTTGGCGGGTTTAGGCTTGGCATTTACTCCTTGTGTGTTACCGATGCTGCCGATTGTGGCTAATCTCGTTGCGCGTCAACATCGACGTTCAATGGCGCATGGGCTACTTCTTTCGGGTGCGTATGTCGTGGGTGTTGCATCGTGCTATGCCGTGTTGGGTGCGGTGATTGCTCAGTTTGGTCAGCAGTTTAACTTGTTGGGTTGGTTGCAGAATCCAGTAGTATTGATTGTATTTGCACTGATTTTTGTCATATTGGCATTGGCAAATTTTGATGTTTTTACCTTGCGTTTACCACAAAGTTTACAGTCTAAGATTCATGCATTTGGGCAACGTGATGATGGTCGGGCAGCATGGCTCAGACAGGGAAGTGTTGTTGGCAGTTGGCTGACGGGTTTTGTCTCTGCACTGGTGGTTTCGCCGTGTGTGTCTGCGCCTTTGGCAGGGGTTCTCCTTTCTGTGTCAACGGTGGGTAGTCCTGTACTTGGTGCAATTGCGTTGTTCATGCTTGGGTTGGGCTTGGGCGTACCGCTTATGATTTTGGGTGCTACGGAAGGTCGATTCTTACCGAAAGCGGGAGAATGGTTAAATTGGGTACGCCAAGGTTTTGGGCTGTTATTACTGGGCGTTGCGTTGATCTTGCTGAATCGCGCGTTTGATAATTCATTCATACTTTTGCTTTGGGCAACATTGTCCATGGCGTGTGCCGTGTGGTTCTGGCGTTGGGTGGGTCGTGGTCGTTTTCTGACACAGGTTTTTGCGGTGGTGATCGCAGGCTGGGGTTTGGTGCAATTGGCTGGCGTTGCCGCGGGTCAAAGCGATCCATGGCATCCATTAGCAGGACTTCAGAAACAACCGCTTGCAGTTCAAAAAACACCTGAGATTCATAGCTTGGCTGAGTTAAGCGTCTGGCAGCAACAACATCCGCAATTGCTGGTCGATGTGACTGCGGATTGGTGCGTGAGTTGCCGCATCATGGAACGTGAGTTATTTAGTGGTCAGGATATCAAAGGTCTTGCTGGCTGGACGCGGATCAAGTTAGATGTGACCAACAGCGACGAGAACAGCAAAAATGTGCTTAAGAAACTAAACCTGTTTGGACCCCCTGCATTGATTTTTTATAAGCAAGGGCAAGAGGCTGGGCGTGTGGTCGGGGAAGTGAAAGCCGATGAATTAGCGCAGGCTTTGGCGAAGTTGTAATTTTTTGAGTGGATGATTTCTATTGATTCAGAAATAAGCCGATACCGAAGAGTGAGATGACTGGAAGGGTTTGAACCCACCATCGATATTTCATGCGATACCACATCGTTAAACTCGCCGCTGTCATCGTGACGAGTAGTGGAGTGAATACAACCAAAACAATCGGCGACCATTCACCTTCTATTTGAGGGTGTCGTGGAGTCGCGAAGAACAGATCTTTACATGCGCAGCCCACAATGATCGCGAACACTAAACTAATCATGAACTCAATCATTGCCAAAGCGCGTTCTAATTTCGGGTGTGGGTTCATTGGCATTGTCTATGCGTCATTGTTAATGACTTTCTTTCATCATCCTCGCGGCTTTTTCCGCAAAGTAAGTCAAAATCCCATCTGCACCGGCACGGCGGAATCCGATTAAGGATTCTAGAATCACAGCTTCAGATAGCCAGCCATGCTGAATCGCCGCCATGTGCATGGCATATTCACCACTGACTTGGTAGGCAAACGTCGGTACGCCGAAAGTATCTTTGACTTCGCGCACTAAGTCGAGATAAGGCTGGCCAGGTTTGACCATGACCATATCTGCACCTTCTTGGATGTCGAGCGCCACTTCATGTAAGGCTTCCAATCGATTGCCGGGTTCCATTTGGTAGTTCTTTTTATGTCCACCCTTAAGATTCGCCGCACTGCCGACCGCATCGCGGAAAGGCCCGTAGTAGGCAGAGGCAAACTTGGCAGAGTAGGCCATGATCGCGGTATGAATATAGCCATTACTTTCTAATGCCCCGCGAATCGCACCTATGCGTCCATCCATCATATCGCTCGGCGCAATGATATCTACGCCAGCGGCAGCGTGGCTCAGTGCTTGTTTGACCAATGCTTCAACTGTGGCGTCATTCAATACATAACCAGATTTATCGGTTAACCCATCTTGACCACTGAGCGTGTAGGGATCAAGTGCGCCATCGCTGATTAAAACCATTTCAGGAAGCTTTTTCTTCAGTGTGCGGATCGCAGTTTGTACGAGTCCATCTTCGCGCCAAGCAGCTTCGGCACTGGCACTTTTATCGGCTTGTGGCGTGACGGGGAAAAGTGCCATTTTACTGACACCGAGTTCGAGCAACACTTCAGCATGTTTGACCAGTAGATTGACGGACATACGATCAATGCCTGGCATGCTATGAATCGCTTCGCGTTGATTCTGACCTGGTAGGACAAAAACGGGAGCGATTAAATGTTGCGGCAGTAGAATGGTCTCACATACCATGCTGCGGATATGATCGTGTTTACGCAAGCGGCGTAAGCGAGTAGCAGGAAAGGCGGCGCGATTAAACGTTCGGGTCATGTTATTACACTGTTTTTCACATTAGTATAGGTGTGTATATTAAACCTGATTTGCGCGATTGAGGAAGAGTGATTGATGACCGATGTAGATAAGCCAGTTCAAGCCGATCAGAGTGATCAAATCAATCAATCGCTGCCTACGGAATCGAGCACAGACCAAAAAGCCAAACATTGGACAGGTTCAATCAATCTTTCCATGGCTTCAGCGGATGTCTTTCCGACAGAAACCATTTTTAATCAGCTGTGTAATGCTTATAACAAGTCACCTTTTTTTCATCATTGCGGGATGACAATGCGCGTTGTGGATGGGCAAATCCAAGGCGTGTTTGATATGAATAGTCGTCTGATTGGCAATGTTGTTTTTGAAATTTTGCATGGCGGCGTTGCAGCGACGATGCTTGATAGCATTGGCGGAATCGTGGCAATGGCGGAGATTTATCGCAGTGGTAAAGGTGAGCTCGCTGATCGTATTCGACAAGTGACCCATTTGGCGACCACCGATATGCGTGTGGATTATATTTCCCCAGGTCGGGGGACACAGTTTATTGCCACTGCAGAAGCACTCCGCATGGGTCGTAAAGGCTGCACGATGCGGATGAATTTACATAACGATCAAAACAAGCTGATTGCCACAGCAATTGCCTCTTATGTCTATTGAGTTCATTCCTACGCATGCAATTCCGCTGATGGAATCGGTTGCTTGTCGCGCTGGCTGCGGAGCTTGTTGTATTGCGCCAAGTATCAGTAGTGCAATTCCAGATATGCCGCATGGCAAGCCCGCAGGCGTGCGCTGTATCCAACTAAATGAAGTCAACCAATGTCGAATTTTTGGTTTGCCAAGTCGTCCGCTGGTTTGTGCTTCGTTGATGCCATCGCTTGAAATGTGTGGTGATTCAAATGGTGCCGCGTTTAGGTATTTACACGATTTAGAAGCAGAAACCAGTTGCTGAGATAGTGCATAAAAAAACCGCCTCAATTCAAAGGCGGTTTTTTAAGTTAATCCATTCAAGCATGGATTAGAAGCGGTATGTACCAGCAAGGACAACACCAACATTGTCAGGGCTACCTACTGAACCATCTTTACCAACTGTCAAGCCGCCTTGTAGGCTGATGTTGTTAGTAACGAATTGACGTGCATTGATACCAAACTCGTAGCTGTCGTCTGCTTGGTCAGTCGTTGTGCTCGCAGAAGCACCTAAGCTTAATGTACGATCAACGTAGTAGTCGCCAGAAATGGTATATTTATCGCCATTGTTAGTAAATACAGCATCACCTTCTAGATTGACATCATTGTTGCCAATTTTAGTCAGGTATTTTGCGCTAACTGTTGGGTTTACGTCGTCGTTACCTGGAACGTCGATGAAACCGTTAGCACCAACAGTAAGCAATAAGTTGGTGATAGGCAGGTAACCAACTTTTGCTTGGTATCCAGCACCACGTAAATCAATACTTTCTACTTTAGCGGTATCAAAGTCAGCTGCTGCATAGAAGTTAGTGTTTGGTACGTAGAATTCACCACCTAGATTAAAACCGTGCACTTTAAAATCTGATGTATCGTTTTGTACGTATACGTAGCCAGCATTCACATTGCTAGCACGTTCGATAAATGCGGCTTCAGCCAATGGGCCAGATTTAGCTTGTACTGCGTTAAAGTAGTAAGTGCCTGCAACTGCAGCACCGATTGATTCATCGGTTCCACCTGGAACATCTGCGCCAGCGTATACAATTCCGCCAGTCAATTCAGCTTGGTAAGCATGTGCTGCATTTAAAGACAATACCGAGATAACCGTAGTTAATAATAGTTTCTTCATCATTCTTCTCCAAAGTGGCCGCAGCCTTGCAATTCTTTATTACATTGATTGTTACAATTCGATAGTATGGAATGTTATAAGCGATGTCAAACGAGTGTGTCAGTTTGATGAAAGTTTTGGTGTTTTTATTAATATAAGTTGTTGTATTTTATGACAATAATAATTTGTTACAACTTTGTATCTTTGTGGTGCGGTGCTAAAATCAGATTAAAGCCGCTTTTTCTCTCAAAATAAGGTTATAGAATACTGCAGAAAATCTGTAATAACAGTTGAATAAATGCTACAGATCGTAAAAAAAAACCGCATCCAAGAAGATGCGGTTTTTTGATCTTAATCCGTCAAAAGCGGAAATTAGAAGCGGTAAGTACCACCGAGTGTTAAGCCGAAGTTGTCGTTATTGCCAACTTCACCAACTGCTACTCCAGCTTGAACACTGATGTTTTGATCGATGAATTTACGTGCATTCACACCAAAGCTATAGTCATCATCTGCATTATCTATAGTATTCAGATCGAAAGACGCACCAACACTGAGCGTGCGATCTAAGTACAAGTCGCCAGAAATGCCGTAATGGTCGCTGTTATCACCAAATTGAGCATTACCTTCGAGATTGACATCGTTGTTGTTCAGTTTGGTCAGATACTTCGCACGGATCGTTGGATCTGTTTCATCGCTACCTTTGCTGTCGACACCGACAACACCAACCGCGACCAATAAGTTAGTGATTGGTAATAGACCGACTTCAAGAGAATAGTTGTTTACGCCAACTTGTTTAAAGCCTTTTAATTTAGTGTTTGTACGACCTAGGCTTGCTGCAGCGTAAAAATCGCTGTTTGGTACGTAAAATTCGCCGCCCACGTTGAAGCTGTCTGATTTGACATCGAAGTCATCGTTTTGTGCATAACCGTAACCAGCACGAACATTGCTTGCGCGCTCGATGAATGCTGCTTCAGCGAGTGGGCCTGATTTTGCTTGAACTGGATTGAAGTAGTAAGTGCCATCAACGCCAAGACCGGTAATTTCGCTGTTGCCACCTGGGATATCAGTGCTGTTATAAAGTACGCCGCCGTTCAATTCAACTTGGTAAGCTTGTGCTGCACTGATTGATAATGCTGCGATTGCTGCTGCTAATAATACTTTTTTCATCTGTCGTCTCCGAGAATGGTTGTAGCCGTACAACCTTAAAATACATCATTTGTTACAACTTGATGGTAGGTACTCTTTGGGGCGCTGTCAAACATTGTGACAGTGAGATGACAGAAATAAATTATTTATTAAAGTTAAGTATTTGTATTTTATTAATAATATTATTTGTTACAACTTGGTATCCGCGCGTTAAAATGGTGCGCGGATACCGAACAGGTCGTTTTTAGCTTCGTGCCCTTGCAACAGCTTGGTGCCATCTGGCTAAATATTCATCACGCACTGCCTGAGACATAGACGGTTCAAAGCGTCGTTCTAATTGCCAAAGTCCTGCCAGTTCATCGGTTGAGCTATATATGCCGACGCCTAATCCCGCCATGAGTGCAGCACCTAACGCCGTGGTTTCTCTGACGACAGGGCGTAACACGGGTACGCCAAGTAGGTCGGCTTGAAATTGCATCAACATATCATTGCCGCTCGCACCGCCATCGACGCGAAGCTCAGTCAGCGGGCCGCGCGCATCTTGCTGCATGGCTGCGAGTACATCAGCCACTTGGAAGGCAATCGCTTCGAGTGCTGCACGTGCGATATGCGAACGATTGGTGCCGCGTGTCATGCCTGTCAGCATGCCGCGCGCTTCGCTATCCCAATAAGGAGCGCCGAGTCCTGTAAATGCTGGAACAAGCACCACGCCATCACAATCAGGTACCAAGCTCGCAAGCTGTTCGACATCGCTACTGTTTTGCACGATACCGAGACCATCGCGCAGCCATTGCACAATGGCGCCTGCCATAAAGACGCTGCCTTCCAGTGCGAAATTGGTGACTTTATTCGGGGTTTGCCATGCGAGCGTGGAGAGCAGTTGGTTTTCACTGACTTGAACTTGGTTGCCTGTATTCATCAACATAAAACAGCCTGTGCCGTAGGTGTTTTTGGCCATGCCTTGCGTAAAACAACCTTGTCCAAAGAGTGCGGCTTGTTGATCACCAAGTGCTGCGGTTAGTGGGATTTTTCTTCCGAGCAAACCATCCGCTGTTTCACCAATCAAACCACCAGACGGTACAATTTCTGGCAAGATTTCTCTGGGAATGTTGAACAATCCCAGTAACTCATCATCCCATTTTTGGGTATGAATGTTCATCAGTAAGGTACGCGAAGCATTACTCATATCAATCACATGGCGTGCGCCATGGGTGAGATTCCAAAGTAGCCACGAATCAACAGTACCGAAAGCGAGTTCGCCGCGTTCAGCTTCAATTCGTGCATTGGGAATGTTGTTGAGCAACCACGCCAGTTTGCCAGCACTGAAGTAGGGGTCGAGACGGAGACCTGTGCGTTGTTTGACCAGTGGCTCGTAACCTGCAAGGCGTAATTCTTCACACCAGTCGGCGGTGCGTCGATCTTGCCAAACGATGGCAGGCGCAATCGGACGGCCTGTTTTACGATTCCAGACGATGGTGGTTTCGCGCTGATTGGTCAATCCAATTGCAGCGATGTCTTGCGATAATAAATTTGCTTTGGCGATGGCTTGTTGCGCGACGCCGATTTGGTTTTGCCAGAGTTCCTGCGCATCTTGCTCCACCCAACCCGCATGGGGTGTGGAAAGGGTGATTTCTTGTTGTGCGGAAGCGATGATGTTGCCATGCTCGTTAAAGATAATTGCTCGGCTCGACGTGGTGCCTTGGTCGAGTGCAAGTAAATAAGTCATGTCGCATCATCCTTGAGTCTGTTTATGGCAATCGCAGGGTATGAATTCTGCGATTTTGGTTCTTTTAATGGTTTGTCGTTCCTATTCTGATCTATAAAAATAGAGAACCGTAGCGTTTTTGAGTGGTTACATGACAGCCTAACAAAAAATATGTTTTTCTGCTATGATCACCGTATTGGGGATGTTCTGGCTTCGACGCTGGTTGTGAAACTCTTCGATGCATGTCGA
>CAYJUB010000041.1:0-10733 GCA_964373145.1 uncultured Moraxellaceae bacterium | reverse complement strand
TTTGCATAGTCTGATTTAGGCGTTGATCAAGTGAATGAGGACTGGGATCATAGAACCCACGAGTAATAATGCCATGACAATATTGAAAATATGCTGATGTTTGGGGTTTTGCAGAAAGCGTTTTAAGTTCGCACCAAAGATCAGCCATGTCGCGGCACTTGGAACGGCGGTGATTAAGAATATTAACGCAATGATGCTGATTTGTTGATAAATATTGGTGCTGAGCGTGGTGTAAGTTGCGATTGCCCCTGTCGCCATAATCCATGCTTTGGGGTTGATCCATTGAAAGAGTGCGGCTTGCCAAAAGCTTAACGGCTTGGATTTCGCCGTATGGATGTCATGGGTTTTTGTCGTCGCAATGATCCATGCGAGATAAAGTAAATACAGAATGCCGAGAATTTGTATGATGGTATGCGTGATCGGAAAGCGTTCAAAAACGCTGCCGAGTCCCACACCGATCAGCAACACCATGACTGGAAAGCCTAAGCAAATACCAAACAAGTGCGGCAGGCTTTTCTTCACGCCATAATTTAAGCCAGAACTCATTAGCATCACGTTATTCGGGCCAGGCGTAATCGCCGCCGAAAAGGCAAATAGAATGAGGGCGAGATAAATCTCAATATTGGCTGGCTGCATGACGACGTTATTTTGGTGTTCAATGAAAATCCAGTATGCCTACTCTTCACAAACAAAAACAGAGAATTGGCTTGAGGTTTATCATTCGATGAGAAGTTATTTTCTTAGACCTTTCATCGTGATATTGAAACCATGGATCAATTTAATAACGTTTTGTACATTATTTATGCAAACATGAATTGAATGCGAATGTATATTCGTATAGTCTGAGGGTAAGGTAACCAGACTACGGATTCAAGAGATGGGCACGATGTCAGACGTTCTTGCAGCTCTACCCACCCAATTGCAGGATCAAACGTATAGTTCGAGTGCGGATTTTTTTGTCCCTAGTCGCGCTAAAACCTTTGATCAGTCCCAAAAAACGCCATGGCGTTATCGTTTGCTGACGCCACTTGTGGGTCGTGATCCAGCGCCAAGTCCGCATGAATATCGTGAGTTGATCCAAGCACTGTCGCAAGGCGATGTCTTGATGGATGAATATGTGAACTGGATGTTCAGCAATAGTCCACGTCTCGGTAAAGAAAAATTTGATCAAGCACTGCATCATGGTATTGAAAGTGTTAAAGATTGCCCAGAGCAGTTACGCAAATTATTTGCTCATCTGGATGCGACCCCTGAATGGGTAGATCGTGAGCGGGTCGAAGATGCAGCGACGTTTATGCGCAGTAGCGGTATGAATGCGGTGTATGTGCTGCGTGATTTGGCCTTGATGGGTGGTTATTTGCTGTCAGGTTTTAACCAAGCACTGATCATGACGGGTGCATTGAATAAAGATGCCGCAAAACGTTTTGCTGAAACCTCAAAATGGTGGATGGATTGTACTGAAAAAGGCGGTTTAGAGCGTTTTGGTGGGGGCTGGAAGTCAACCATCCATGTGCGTTTTATTCATGCTTTAGTCCGCCGTAATCTCGCTGCAAATCCGAAGTGGAAAGCAGAAGAGTGGGGCTTGCCGCTGTGTCAGATTGATATGGCTGCAACGATTTATGCGTTTGGGATTGTGTTCTTGTCAGGTTTGCGTGCGATTGGTGTGATGCCGACGATTCATGAGTCGCAAAGCGTGATGCATTTGTGGAAATACACGGGTTGGCTGATGGGCGTTGATGAGCGTTGGTTGTCGGATAGTGAACGCAAGGGTGCGTTGATTCTTTATCATACGTTGATCACCCAATCACCGCCTGATTGGACGAGCCAAGCGTTAGGTAAATCACTGTCACTTGAGCCACTCAGCCGTCACTACAAGCATTTCGCTGGGCTACGTCGTCGATTTGATTATCAAAAACATATCAGCGTCACGAGTTTGTTTTTGACGCGCAGTAAAATGGCGGAATTGGGTCTGTCGAAGCATGTGTTGCCGTGGTTCCCGATGATGGTTGCA
Source organism: uncultured Moraxellaceae bacterium (assembly GCA_964373145.1). GTDB lineage: Bacteria > Pseudomonadota > Gammaproteobacteria > Pseudomonadales > Moraxellaceae > Aquirhabdus. The sequence continues at coordinate 8,722 of CAYJUB010000041.1, read as the reverse complement.
CCATTTAATGTGCTGGGTGCAAACGTGCCGCGCTTATTGCCAAAGCTGCGTGATGCTTTGGAGAAACGCGGTCGTAAAGAGCAAAAAGCTTTTATGGCAACGTTTGGCGAGCATGGCTTGAAAGTGATTCAGCCCGATAAAGATCATCCCGCACATGTTGGGTGATGTCATCTGATGACCGCATTGTGAAATATCAAAACCCACGTTGATCGTGGGTTTTTTATTGGCTCAGCGTTGCTTTGTGACGTTACTGCATATCTTGCATTTCACCCGCGATGTAGCGTACCGCCATATTGCCAAGACCGTCGATGAGTTGCTCTAAGCTGATTGTGGGGCTCAGGTCACTGAGATACCTAACGATGATCAAAATGCCACCGTTAATAATCAGATAATTAAAGGTTGGAATACTTTTAATCCGCATCAGTTCAGGATGATGCATCACGTATTGCATGATGATCTCTTGCAGCTTTTTTTCGACTTCGTGGGCATGCTGCGACAGACTCGCATCAAAGGTATGTAAGATCTGACGCGTGTATTTGAGATAGCGGCCGTTATCTTTGAGCAGCATCTCAGTGAATCGATGCAGCAAAAAAGTCACCCCAGCTCTGATATCCATCTGAATAAACTCGGGCACGACGCTGTCCAACAAGGCCAGAATGTCATCAACAAAGTGACGCTCCATCGCGGTATACACCGCTTCCTTATTCGCAAAATATTGATATAAAGTTCCTGGGCTAATACCTGCAATATCAGCGATATGGATCGTTGTGGTATTGGCTAAACCATTTTTTGCTAACGAAATAAACCCCGCATTAATGATGGCCTCAACCGATACTTTTGCGCGTTTTTGAGCTGGTTTTCTACGGATCATGATCTGAATTGAATCTGAATAAATATTCAGATTATACTTTCACGTAGTGGAGTTAACGTCAAGTGGATTAAGTTTAGATCATCCATTATTTTTTCCGAATTTTTATATCTTTTGATTTCGGCGACATTAAAAAATATTGGTTCAATAATGATGTGGGTCTGACTCATTTCATGACGGCACTTTCTGCATTTTTCCCTGTGGGCGAACGTTTCTTCGTCGATAGTGTGCGCGCATTGCGTAAACATCCTAATATTGCGGACAATGTTGATCTGCAAGCGCAGATCAGTGCGTTCATTGGTCAAGAAGCTATGCACTCGAAAGAGCATCATGCGATGAACATGCGGTTCACTGAGTTTGGCTTCAAAGAAGTCGAGTGGATGGAACAGGCGACAGCAACCGTATTGAACGCAAGATTCGTGTTAAAGCCTTTCTTTCCGATTGACATGATTAATTTGGCAGCAACATGTGCGCTAGAGCACTTTACCGCGTTGCTTGCTGAACGAGTTCTCAATAATCCTCAATTCCTCAGTGAGCTGGAAAGTGATCCACTCATGTTTAAGTTGTGGGTGTGGCACTGCATCGAAGAAACGGAACATAAATCAGTGGCGTATGATGTCTATCAACAAGTCTATGGCAGTGATAAAGGCAGCGCTTATCTATTACGCGTTCTAGGCATCATCATGGCGACCGTCTTGATTTTGTCAGCCCAGACTTTCTTTACAGCACGCTTGTTGTTTAATGACCGTAAATTGTCGCCAAAAAATTGGCTGCATACTGCGAATACTTTTTATGGTTTGCGTGGGATGTTTACCAAATCGATTCCACACTTTTTAGATTATTTCCGTCCGAGTTTCCACCCAACAGATCATGACACCGCCCAGATGCTGAAAGAATGGAAAGAAAAATTATCCTTTGCCGACTATTGATCACAAGCTATTTTGGGTTGAACCGATTAGCAAAAATGGACATGCAAACTGTCCTTTTTTGTTGGCTGATTTTTGAGATTGTTCACTCATACTATGGATTAGATTGTTAGCTGCCCATGTTGATTTTTAAATAATGAAATATAAAGGAATGCACGATGAAATTTACCGCTGAACATGAAGCCCTACGTCGTACCGCGCGCCAGTTTGTGGATAAAGAAATTAACCCTTATGTGACCGAATGGGAAAATGCCGATATTTTTCCTGCACACGAACTGTTCAAGAAAATGGGTGATCTCGGCTTATTGGGCATCTGTAAACCCGTTGAAAATGGCGGCTTAGGTCTGGACTATTCTTATAATATGGTCGTCGTTGAAGAGTTGGGGCGGATTGCGTGCGGCGGTGTGCCGATGGCGATTGGCGTGCAAACGGATATGGCGACGCCTGCATTAGCGCGCTTTGGTTCAAAAGAATTACGCGATGAATTTCTGACGCCCGCGATTGCAGGTGAATATGTTGCATCGATTGCGGTCAGTGAAGCGCACGCAGGATCTGATGTCGCCGCGATTAAAACCTACGCCAAAAAAGACGGCGATGATTATGTGATCAATGGCAGCAAGATGTGGATCACCAATTCAACCCAAGCGGACTTTTTCTGTTTGCTGGCCAATACCTCCGATGATAAGCCACACATCAATAAATCGATGATCATTGTCCCAGCTAAAACACCCGGCGTTACTTTGTCGCCTAAGCTCGACAAGATGGGGATGCGGAGTTCGGATACCGCTCAGGTCTTCTTTGATAATGTCCGTGTACCGCAGCGCAATCGAGTCGGTGCAGAAGGCGCGGGCTTCATGATGCAAATGATGCAGTTTCAAGAAGAGCGCATGTATGCCGCGGCAAATGCGATTGGTGGGGCAGAAGTGGTGATCAATGCCACCATTGAGTATTGCCGTCAACGGACTGCGTTTGGTCAGCCGTTAATTGATAACCAAGTGATTCATTTCCGTATGGCGGAACTCATGGCGGATGTGGAGTCGTTACGGGCATTGACCTATCAGGCGTGTGAGGCGCATATCGAGGGTGAAGATGTGACGCGCCTAGCGTCGATGGCGAAGCTGAAAGCGGGGCGCTTGCTGCGAGAGGTTAGCGATTCGTGCTTGCAGTATTGGGGCGGTATGGGTTTTATGTGGGATAACCCTGTGTCACGCAGTTATCGCGATAGTCGTTTGATTTCGATTGGTGGCGGTGCGGATGAAGTGATGTTGGGCATTATCTGTAAATATATGGATATCTTGCCGAAGCGGAAGAAGTAAGGTGTAGGTAGAACCCTAGCTAACAATGGCACGCCGTTGTATTAAGTAGTTTTTTAGGTTGTAAGGATAAGAAAAAGCCACGTCAAATGATGTGGCTTTTTGATTTTGATCACTCAAGTCTTACTGACTTAATCCACCAATTGCCTCGCCAATAACTCACGTCGCCAATACGTCAGTAATTCCGTCTGATCAATCTGCGCAGGATGAAAGTCCTTGCGATAAAACGCCAAATATTCAGGCAATAAACTCACCACCATATGCGCCAATAAACCCAAATCGCGCACATTCAACCCAAGCTGTTTGATATTACCGAGACTATGCTTGCGATCTTGCCAGAGTAAATGCCCCGTCATCATCGCATTGCTGGTCAGGAAGCCGATCGTAATCGTGCGCATACTACGGCGACGTTGTGCCAGATTGGCAAAGATGCTTTGGTACACATCAAACGCCACATGTTTATGTTCAATTTCTTCAACCGCATGCCAAATCCACAAACTCGCCATATTCTCAGGAAGTTGTTGAATCAAGCGCGGATGCTTGAGCAGATAACCCGCAATCATCGCGGTGAAATGCTCCAGTGCGACAGTCGCCGCCAATTGCCGACGCGGCGAGAGCGTGCGTAAGCGAATCATTTCTTGCTCAAACAACGCATCAAATTTCTTGAGATGGTAAGTGTTCGATTGAATCTGGGCGTTAAATTGATCATGCGCGCGTGCATGCATTGACTCTTGTCCGATAAACGCTGAAATATCCGCTTGTAGCAGTGGGTCGCTAATCTGGTCACGCACATTACGCACTGTTTCGACAAAAAAATGCTCGCCTTGCGGAAACGATGCCGATAACGCAGTGAGTAAATGCGACATCAACGCCGATTGGGTATATTGTTTGGTTAAATCCAGACTCTTAAATTTGGTTCTACGGATAGTGATGTTGCCCGATTTCAACCGACCTTGCGGCGCAATCATGGGAGTATCTGTGGATGGTGCGGTCATCGTGTTCATCAAGATATTACTCACTTAAAAAAGAACGTTCAAAGCAGTAGAAAAATTCGCGGAACACGATGAGATTGAACGGAGTTATGCTAGCATGGTAAAGATGACAATATGTATTGTCAATATAACCTATTGGAGCCTCTCTGATGCTAAAAACCCAACGTGTCTATGTTGTTCACGAATTTGATGCACCTGTTGCCAAAGTATTTGCTGCGTTAAGCGAACATGAAAACCTGAGTCAAATTTTCGCTCCAGCCAAAGTCACTCGTTTAAAAGATGGTAATGGTGCACGTAACGGCGTGGGTTCTGAACGTCGGTTATCGATTCCATTGACACCTTCTTTTGTCGAAACTAATCAGGTTTATCGTGAAAATGAACTGATTGAATATGCGATTACCAGCGGTATTGCACCAATCAAAGAACATCGCGGTGTCATGAAGTTCATTGATTTGGGTCAGCGCACGCGGTTGGAATACACTATTACGTTTAAAGGTCGAGTGCCATTGATTGGTCCACTGGTCAAAGTGGCGTTGCAAGATGGCGTTGCTCGTGGCTTAAAGAAACTGAAAGTTTAATCAGCCAGTGAGATTAAAAGCCACGTCAACGGATGTGGCTTTTTGGTTTTTAGCTAAAGCCTTGCTCGCTCAATTGAATTCATTTATCCAGCCAAATCCAACGAACGCAGCTCAAGTTCTTGAGTCCATGCTTGTTTGGGTTGACTGTAAATTTGCCAACACGTCGCTGCGACAGATTCCGCAAATCGCTCATTCACCATATCACCATGATTCAATAAAACATGGGCGACATGGACGCCCTGCGGATCGAACTCGCGTGCCATGGATTGCGCTAACGCACGGACACCTGCTTTCACTGCGGCAAAACCACTTAAGTTTGGCTGGCTCAGAACAGCATCCATCGCACCGACAAAAAGAATCGTTGGAGAACGCGTATCCGCCCCATGCTTCACACCCTTTTTCAGAATCGCTTGCATGGCAGCTTGTCCAAAAAGGAACGCGCTGAATCCTTGCACGCGCCACAGTGATTCCAAATCTTTTGGCGTCATTTGAAGCGTTTCAAGCGGTGCAGGACGTTGTGGGCAATGAATCATCCAGTGCGGCGTCAAGTCAGCATCGGCGATTTTCTTAAATAAATCATTAACGGCATCAGACGAACTCAAATTCATACGAACCTGATAATGATTGATCGACTGTGTTGATAGTGTCGTCACGACACCTTTTCTCTGCGCATCATGGGTCACTTGATAAACCACTAAACCGGCTTGCAGCGCGTGCGCGCAAAGTGCAGATGCAATCAAACACGACTCATCAAGTCCAATGACAATCGCACACTCTTTAACCTGAGCACGTCTGAAAATGGAGGGCACTTTTAAGGATCGTAATGACATTAGAACTTCTCCTTAAACGGTCGTAAATCCAATTCATGCGTCCACGCTTCAGGCGGTTGCTGATGCAGATGCCAATAATTATCCGCAATCGCTTCTGGATTCAAACTGCCTTCAGTCCCTTTAATCAACGACCTGACAATGCGACCGACCCCAAAACCCATCTTGTTAATCCGATCGCCATCGACCGCACCATCGATCACCACATGTGCGACATGCAACCCTTGTCCACGAAACTCACGATCCAGACTTTGTGCAAAATTGCGCAAACTGGCTTTGCCCGATGAGAATGCAGCAAACATCGGTTTACCGCGTAGCGACGCTGAAGCCCCCGTGAAAATAATCGTTCCGTGTCCTTGCGGCAACATGCGACGAATCGCCTCTTGCCCAACCAATGCCCCAGCAAAGAATGTCGTTCGCCACATGTGTTCATAAAAACTCGCTTTCGTCCGTAGAAACAACGACGGCGTATTGCCACCGACATTGTGGACGACGAGTTCGAGTTCTCGTTGCTCATCTGCAATATGCTGGAACAAAGCCTGCACTTCATGCGGCTGAGTACTATCGAGGATATAAATGGATGCCTGACCGCCTTGGTGTCGAATTTGTGCGACCACTTGCTCAAGTTTTTCCGCAGTCCGTCCCGCCACATAGACATGCAAGCCTTCACGCGCGCAGCGTAGACACACCGCACCGCCAATGCCTTGCATCGCGCCAACGCCGATCACCACCGCACAACGTTGCTGCACAACTGGCAACTCAGCCTGAAGATTCGGACTCATAGTTGAGCAATCCATGCCGCTGTACGTGGGCGACTCAGCACCTCTGCGCCAAAAACTTGACTGGTTCGCACCACCTCAGCCAGTTGGGAACCCACTGCAATGTCAGCAATCGTTTTGCTTTCACCGACCAACCAGCCTGTTTGCCCCAGCATGATTTCAATCCGATCCAAATGTCGTTTAAATTCAGCTTCGATATCCGCTTTCGCCATGCGTCCAGTGCCTTGCATATTGATTTGATGCTGTAATCCTGCTTTTAGAAGCGGTTTCATCATGACGCGTTCATAGGCTGGACGACCGATACTTGAGATTCTAATCGCCTCATCCAACGCATCAGGATCACTCACGCGAAAATGAACTTCATAGAAATACAACAGCTCATCGGCCCAATCTTCCCAAAGTTCGGCTAATGCCTTTTGAATGGGATCGGTCGGATATAAGAGTGGGCGATCAGGAAATGCCTCATCCAAATAACGCGCAATGCGCGTACTGTCCTGCAAGCGCAGACCCTGAATATCGAGCACAGGGACTTTGCCCACTTTGCTCAACTTCGGCACTTTTGCGCCTAAGATTCCGTTATAGCTAATCGTTTCATAGTCGATGCCTTTAAACTTCAGCATACGCGCGACTTTTTGGCAAAAAGGCGAAATTTCCCATTGATGTAAAACGACTGGACTAGACATGGTGTATCCCCTGAGCAAAAGTTTCGGCAAAAGAAAATGAAAAGACCTTCTCTCATCCATACGAAGATCAAGGTGGATTAAAGTGGAGTCATATTCAAGTCAATAAAACTACCTGACAATCATACAAGTCGCTGTCGCAAACGCGTAAATTTTATGATCTTCATCTCGTAAATAACCTTCAGAAATCACCAGATTTCGGCCGATATTAATCACTTTTCCTTCAGCAATTAACTGCTTGTCGAATGGGACAGGTCGACACATTTTGATGTTCAAATCGGTTGTTCCGTAACCTTCGCCAGCGGCAAGTACGGTATGAGTCGCACAGCCTGTGACCGAATCGAGGACAGTTGCCGCGAAACCACCATGCACGCCACCTAACGGATTGGTGTGCGTTTTATTGGCAGTCGCATGAAATAACACTCGACCATGCTCAACTTCGACTGTCACCATCGGGATGGTTTCTGCGATAGCAGGCTTTGGAAAATGCCCTTGGGCAAAAGCCTGCATCAGTGCTAGGCCATTCATTTCTTTAGGATTCATCATGAGGGAGTACCTTTAAATTTAAAACGGTAGGTAAATTATGCTGGCATTGCCGCAGAACGTGCAGAAACCTTCGTCAAAGCATCTGCCAACCCAATTCTCAGTTTAGTCTCAGCGACGAGCTGACTTTCATCCGTATCATTCGGGTGGAAATGAGGACGGTAATATTTTAAAAATTGAGGCGTCAGTAACGGGAATCCAATCCCAATCGAACCCATAAACTTCATCCAAGATTTCAGGTTACCGAGCTGTTTATCACGCACAAGCAGTCGAATCATCATGTCTGTTTGCAGCCCCAATAACACGACAACACCCAAGCTAAACATGGCGACACGGGGTACATAGGCACGAACGCCAGTGCCATAAAGTTGCTGATACACATCAAATGCTACCGCTTTATGCTCAGTTTCTTCGATGCTATGCCAGAGCCATAAATGTCTGACTGTATCATCGGTCATATGATCCGAAATCTTTTCCATCATTGCCACGACCAACACTGCAGTAAAATGTTCTAAACCCGCGGTGAGTGCCAAGTTGAGTTGTTTATTACGGAATTTAAAGTATTTGTTGAGTATCGTACCGACATTTTTTTCTAATGAATCCGGATCTAAATTGTACTTTCGCGCAGTGGCGTGAAAGGCATGATGCTCTTTGGAATGCATTGCTTCTTGACCAATGAATGCGCCGATATCCTTTTCCAGTTGTGGATTATTTTTAACCAGATCGCGCACTGCACGCACTGACTCGACGAAGTACTTTTCTCCTTCAGGAAAAAGCAGTGATAGCGCAGTGAAGTAGTGAGTCGAAACTGGATCATCTGCCAACCAGTAGCGCTTTGTTTCTTCAAACACATAGTCCATACGACGTACTGGAAATGAAGGCTTTAAATCGTTGATTGCAATATTCATAGCACATACTCACTAGAGTCAATCATCTGTTAAACATTTAAGTTCTAAAAAGGAACTTATGTTTTAAAGACTAGATGTGTTATGATAAGTTGTCAACAAAAATCGTCAAACTGCATCCGAATCACACGATGCAAAAGTACCAAAATGATGTGGAATGAGTGATTTAAGTCGAAATAAACCATCAAAAAATCGAGGGTATCATTGTGAAATGGCAAGAGTTGGGAGAGTTGAACTGCCCTATAGCGCGCAGCCTATCCATCTTTGGTGATCGGTGGACTTTGCTGATTATTCGCAATTCTTTTTTACGA
>CAYJUB010000040.1:0-10778 GCA_964373145.1 uncultured Moraxellaceae bacterium | reverse complement strand
CGCGTCTACCAATTTCACCACCCCGGCAAGAATGATGTTGCAGGCGCACATCATAGCGCCAAAGAATTTTGTGTCAACCCCTTCTCCTGTTTGAACGCGAAATTTGTTATGATATGCCGCCTTTATTGATCTGTTTGTCTATTTCGTATGCAACTTGCTGATTTTCACTACCATCTTCCCGAAGAATTGATTGCACGTTACCCATTAGCGGGTCGGAGTGATTCTCGCCTCCTTTGTTTGTCGTCTGACGGAAAAACAACCGATCGCCTGATGATTGATTTACCAGATTTGCTGAATGCAGGCGATTTACTGGTTTTGAATGATACGCGCGTGATTAAAGCGCGATTGCATGGCGTGCGTCCGAGTGGCGGCGCGGTGGAAGTTTTGGTCGAGCGCGTGGTTGATACGCACACTGCCCTCGCCCATGTGCGTGCCAGTAACTCACCAAAGACTGGAACTGTACTCAGTTTGGCAAAGGGTCAAATCAGTGCGACGGTTCAAGGTCGTCAAGAAAACTTATATAAGCTGACGTTTGATCAGCCTGTTTTAGCGGCACTTGAGCAATTTGGCGCATTACCGATTCCACCGTACTTTAATCGTCCTGCCGATGAGTCGGATGAAACGCGCTATCAAACCGTTTTTCATAATCCTGAAAAATCGGCTAGCGTCGCTGCACCTACCGCAGGTTTGCATATTGATGAAACGTTGCTTGAGCGATTGCATGCGCGTGGCGTGAAGACGGCTTTTGTGACACTGCATGTGGGGGCTGGCACGTTCCAGCCTGTGCGTACGGAAAATATTAAAGAGCACATCATGCACGCCGAATGGGGCGAAGTGCCTGAAGCGACGGTACAAGCTGTGCAAGAAACTAAGCATCAAGGCGGCAAAGTGATTGCGGTCGGTACAACAGCGACTCGCGCTTTAGAAAGTGCCGCGCGTGCGCATCATGGCGTATTGCAAGCGTGGTCTGGCGAGACAGATATCTTCATTTATCCGGGGTATCGTTTTGCAGTAATTGATCGATTGATGACGAACTTTCATTTGCCTGAATCAACTTTGCTGATGCTCGTTTCGGCATTGGCTGGACGCGACCGCATGATGGCGGCGTACCAACATGCGATTGAACAGAAATATCGGTTTTTTAGTTATGGCGATGCCATGCTGATTGATCGCGTCGATCTATAGCAAGCAATCGATCGTTCGACCTCACCACTTTTATTAAATGATCTATTAATGATGGAATCCAAATTCATGACTGCTGAAGCCAACACATCCAACAGTTCATCAAAAGACGGCATTTTTGAAAAAATCGCCCAAGATGGACTCGCACGTCGTGGACGCGTGACTTTGGCGCATGGTGTCGTTGAAACGCCTGCGTTTATGCCTGTGGGTACTTACGGTACGGTCAAAGGCATGTTGCCGCGTGACATTGAAGACATTGGCGCGCATATCATTTTGGGCAATACCTTTCACTTGTATTTACGCCCAGGTCTGGAAGTGATTCAAGTGCATGGCGGTTTGCACAAGTTTATGAAATGGGACAAACCGATTCTGACCGATTCGGGTGGTTTTCAAGTGTTCAGTTTGGGTGCAAAAATTAAAGAAGAAGGCGTGACCTTCCGTTCGCCGATTGATGGTTCAAAAGTCTTTTTATCACCTGAAAAGTCGATGGAAATTCAGAAAGTCTTGAACTCTGACATTGTCATGATTTTTGATGAATGTACGCCTTATCCTGCGACCTATAGCGAAGCGCGTATGTCTTTGCAATTGTCCTTGCGCTGGGCGAAACGTTGTAAGGTTGCACATGAAGGCAACCCGAATGCATTGTTCGGTATCGTGCAAGGTGGCATGTATCCAGAGCTGCGTGAAGAATCTCTGGTTGGACTGACGGATATTGGTTTTGACGGGTATGCGATTGGTGGCTTATCGGTAGGCGAACCGAAAGAAGAGATGATTAAGATTCTCGACTATTTGCCACGCCGCCTGCCTGCGGATAAACCACGCTACCTCATGGGTGTAGGGAAACCAGAAGATATCGTCGAAGCGGTACGCCGTGGGATTGATATGTTTGACTGCGTGATGCCGACGCGAAATGCACGTAATGGACATTATTTTATTCATGAAGGCATTGTCCGTATTCGCAACAGCCAATATCGTCACGATATGCGTCCGCTCGATGCACATTGTGATTGCTATACCTGTCAGAATTTCACGCGTTCTTATCTGTATCATTTGGATAAAACAGGTGAAATGCTCGGCGCGATGCTCGGCACGATTCATAACTTGGCGTATTACCAAACACTGATGCAAGGTTTACGTGGCGCGATTGAACGAGGTCAGCTGGAGCAATTTGTTGCGGAGTTTTATGCAGCGAAGAATTTGCCAGTGCCTGAGATGATTGTAGGCTAAAACATTGTTCTCGTAGGGGCAGACCTGTGGTCTGCCCTAGTCCGATCTTTGCCTACCTTAAAAAGAGCGGGCGAACACTTAGGTTCGCCCCTACAAAGCAATGATCAGTTTGGAATTAAGAGGTCTTAATATTGAAACGTCAAGATGCCTTCGTTTTTCCCGCCGAATAAAACCAACGAAACACCAACACCGCAGCAACCGCCCCCACAATTTGCATCACAATAAATCCCAACGAATCCATCGGACGAATTCCCGCAAAAGTATCCGTCAATGTCCGCGCCAAAGTCACCGCAGGATTGGCAAACGACGTTGAAGCAGTGAACCAATACGCCGCAGTAATATAGGCCGCTACTGCCACAGGCGTTGTCAAATGATTGCTACGTGACGTCGAAATGATGACTGCAAGCAAACCAAACGTTGCGACAAATTCACTCCACCATTGCGACCCACCTGTTCTCACATGCTGAGACAGTTCTAAAATCGGCGTAGCAAACATTAAGTGTGCAGCGAGCACACCTAACACCGCACCGATGATTTGAACGACAACATACAGCCCTGCTTCACGCCAGCTCATGTGCTTTTCCATTGCCGCGTATAAACTGACCACTGGATTAAAATGCGCACCAGAGATTGGGGCAAAAATTAAGATCAGGGCAAAGAGTCCTGCGCCTGTTGCGAGCGAATTGGCAAGTAACGCGATACCCACATTCCCGCCAGCCAACGTCTCGCCCATAATGCCTGAGCCGACCACAACGGCTAATAGAAATGCAGTGCCCAGCAGTTCAGCAACCAAACGACGATTGAGTGAAATGTGATGCATTACTCAGCACTCGCACCGATGCGATTCAATGCAGCAACCAGCTCATCTTTGCTCAATGTTTCAATCGGCAAATCCACAAACTGCTGAATCTTTTGGCGAATTAATGCAAAGGTATGCGCAAACGCTTGGCGTTTTTCTTCATCTGTGCCATCCACGTGCGATGGATCTTCAAAACCCCAATGCACTTTAATTGGCGTACCGCGCCAGAGTGGACATGACTCGCCTGCCGCGCTATCGCAAACGGTAATGACGATATCCATTTGCGGTGATTCAGGTTGAGAAAACTCATCCCAACTTTTGCTACGGACATTTTCCATCGGATAACCAATCGACTTTGCTTGTTCCGAGGCAAAAGGATTGACCTGACCCGTCGGTTTGCTGCCAGCACTGTACGCGTAGAAACGGCCTTCGCCCAGTACATTAATCAGCGCTTCGCTCATGATGCTGCGCGCAGAATTACCCGTGCAGAGGACGAGGACGTTGGTGGTTTTATGTGACATGATTCTTTCCTCATTCAAAATCGATAAATAAATACACTAAAAACTAAATGCTGTTTTGATTGACTCTTTTGGACAATTCTTCTGCTGATTCTTTGCGCTCGGAGTAACGATCAACCAAGTAATCCTTTTGCCCACGTAGTAACAAAGTGAACTTCACGAGTTCCTCCATCACATCGACAACACGATCATAATAAGCTGATGGCTTCATCCGACCCGCTTCATCGAATTCTAAAAAAGCTTTCGGTACGGAGGATTGATTTGGAATGGTAAACATCCGCATCCAACGCCCTAAAATCCGTAGTTGATTGACGGCATTAAATGATTGCGAACCCCCACTCACCTGCAACAGCGCTAAAGTTTTGCCTTGTGTCGGGCGAACCGCACCTGACGCCAGCGGAATCCAATCAATCTGCGCTTTCATAATGCCGGTCATCGCGCCATGACGCTCAGGAGAACACCACACCATGCCTTCCGACCAAATCGCCAGCTCACGAAGCTCCTGCACTTTTTCATGAGTTTCTGGCTCGCCATCAGGTAAAGGCAAACCATCTGCATGAAACACTTTGACTTCGCAGCCCATCGTTTTCAGCAATCGAGCAGCTTCTAATGCTAAAAAACGACTAAACGAGCGTTTTCGTAATGAACCATACAAAATGAGTATTCGTGGAGCATGATCAACAGCTGCTTCACGATCTAGTTGTGCTTTTGACGGTACTTGAAACAGTGAATCAACCACGTTTGGTAGATCAGGCAAATTATTTTGTGACACGTTGTCCATCCTTATTGACGACCACTTCGCCATCTTCTTTTATGAAAGACCCAAGTTGTGCCTTGGGTAAAATATCAAGCACCGCTTCTGATGGACGACACAAACGTGTCGCCATAGATGTCACCACAATCGGACGATTGATGAGAATTGGATGAAGAAGCATAAAATCAACCAACTCATTATCCGTCCACTTTGGATCATCGAGTTGAAGCTCATCAAAAGGCGTACCGTTACGGCGTAAGACTTCCCGAACAGGGATTGCCATGCGCGCGATCAGTGCTTGTAAGGTCTCCTTATTCGGCGGTGTATTCAGATACTCAATCACCTCGGGTTCAATCCCCGCATTGCGAATAAGCGCCAATACATTACGCGATGTTCCGCAAGATGGATTATGGTAAATCGTCACTTTAGTCGTCTGACCTGACATTGCTTACTCCGCGATTGATACAGGTTTGATTGCGCTCTCAGAACTGACATCACACGCCGAACACTCTAGATTTTCAGTCACGCATGGCACGCCTTCACAACAATTTTCAGTCAGGTACGCCAGCAAACTATTCATCGTCGGGTAATTCGCCACATAAATGACAAACCGCCCTTGCTGCGTTGCCGTGACTAAATCCGCATGCGCCAATTCTTTCAGGTGAAAAGACAACGACGACGGTGCGATTTGCAGCATCTCGCTGATCTTTCCTGCGGGCATTCCCCCTGCGCCAGCCTGTACCAAGGCGCGAAATATGGTCAGCCGCGACTCGTGCGCCAGCGCAGACAAAGCAGTAATTGCAGGCGTCATTTTCATAGTCAGTTCAATATTCATTTCCATATTTCAAATATAGTCGAAATGACAAATAAGCACAATTATTTTTATTCCACATTGACGCATCAATTTATAAAGTGTATTTTAAATACATCTTATAAGTTGATTGAAAATGCGCTCAACCATGAAACTTCTTTCGTTTTAGGTTTTCGTTTTTAAACTCTCTATTTCCCCCTCAAAGGAGTCGTTGTCATGCTGTCCGAATCAGTTCGTCATTTAGTTAAAGCGACAGTTCCAGTACTTAAAGAAAGCGGTGTTGCGTTAACCACTCACTTTTATGCACGTATGTTTAAGCATAACCCTGAACTTAAACAAATTTTCAACCAAGGTCATCAACAAGGTGGACATCAACAAACCGCACTTGCGATGGCAGTGCTTGCTTATGCTGAAAACATTGATGATCCATCCGTACTAGCACCTGTCGTCCATTTAATCGCCAACAAGCATGTCAGCCTTGGGATACGAGCAGAACATTACCCGATTGTCGGTCATCATCTACTTGAGTCCATCAAAGAAGTTCTGGGAGATGCTGCAACGGATGAGTTGATCAGTGCATGGGGCGAAGCTTACGGACAACTTGCGGATATTTTTATTGATGCCGAACGTCAATTGTATGCAGAAGCGACTCAAGCGAAAGGTGGCTGGAGTGGTTGGCGTACATTCCGCGTGAAATCAAAACATGTGGAAAGTGAAGAAATCACATCGTTTTACTTATATCCTTTGGATGGTGGCGAAACACCGCATTACAAAGCGGGGCAATATATTTCTGTACGCGTGTATGCACCCACATTTGGCTTAATGCAACCACGTCAATACAGTTTGTCTGATGCACCTAATGGTGAATATTTGCGTATTTCCGTTAAACGCGAATCCGCACAAGAAAGCAAACCTGCTGGCGCGGTATCAACACTGTTGCACCATGATATTCACGTCAATGACATCATTGATGTCGCACCGCCAATGGGTGATTTTCATTTACATACTGAACGCAAATCGCCTGCAGTGCTCATCAGTGGTGGTGTTGGACTGACACCGATGATCGCGATGCTCAATCAATTAAACCAATCACATGATCTACGTCAGGTTCGTTTTGTGCACGGCTGTCGTCATGGCAAAGTTCATGCGATGAAGCAACACGTTCAAACCGTTACCAAACAACATGACAACGTCAAATCATTTGTGTTTTATGAAAATCCAAACGCAACCGATGTCCAAGGCACAGATTACGATCATGCAGGTCGCATTGATTTAGCGCTCATTAAAGATCAAATTCTGCTGCCTGATGCAGATTATTATTTGTGCGGCCCCCTCGAGTTTATGCGTGCGCAAAAACAAGCGCTGGCTAAACTTGGTGTCAATGAAGATCATATCTTTGCTGAAGTTTTTGGCACTGGCGGATTCTTGCTTTAATGGTATGCTTTGACTCTATTATTTGAATTGCTTTTTAATGGAGTCATTGCCTAGGTTATGCAGCTTACTCATTTTACCGATTTAGGACTTCGCGTTCTGATGTACACCTCGCAACCACAACGTGTCACGCAGAGTGGAAAAGCGGTGACTATCAGCGAAATTGCGCAAAGCTTAAATGTGTCTCGAAACCATTTGGTCAAAGTCGTGCATTTTATGGCGGGCCAAGGGTGGCTGGCGACGACGCGGGGGAAAGGTGGCGGTTTGGCACTGGCCATGTCACCTGAGCAATATAATCTAGGGCAACTCATTCGCGTTTTAGAGGGCACGACGCAGTTGGTCAATTGCGCAGATCCGCCGTGTGCATTACGGTTTGGCTGCGGATTAAAAACGATATTAAACCAAGCATTACAAGCGTTTTATCAATCGTTAGATCAATACACCCTTGCCGACATTATCCAAGGAAAAACCCAAGAAATTTTATTAGAATTACAGCGCATTAACGTAGTACAGTTAGCAACAGAAGTTTAATCACTGGGCAATACGTCAACACTGGAATGACATCAATCATGACACGGATAAACATTCGCAATTCACATAAAGTGTTAATAAGCTTAGTCCTCTCCAGCCTCACGCTTTCAGGCTGTCAGATGATGAGCGTTGGTGAATGCCAAACCGCGGATTGGTTTAAAATTGGTCAGCAAGATGGCAATGCAGGTCAAGCAGACATGATTGGCAAACGCGTCGATAGCTGCCGTGAACAGAAAGTTGATATTGCCCAAAATAGTGTCGGTGCTTATCGCTCGGGTTATGTGCAAGGTGTGCGTAACTACTGTCAGCCAGATCGTATTTTAGATGATAGCCTCGCTGGCCGAGATCGTGTCGATGTCTGCCCACTAGAAGTCCAAAATGGTCTACGCCCTTTTGCTCAAGCAGGCATGCGCGTCTATTCAGCCAATCAAAGCATTGACCGAATCCATTCTGAACAAAGCAGCCTGAGCACCGAACTTCAGAATAAAAAAACCACGGATAAGCGCGCTTGGGAAATTAGACGCCAACAACGCCAATTGCTCCGCGATCTAGATAATGCTGTGATTGAGTTGCAGCAAGCGCGGATTATGTTGGGGGCGTTGTAAAATTTTCGAATGCGGCTCCCTGAGCCTGTCGAAGAGCAGTCTATTTAAAAAATAGGCTTCGACAAGCTCAGCCAACGCATGCTTTTCTGTGAAGGTAAGTCAAAAAACCTCCTAAAAAAAACTCCCTTATCAGAATTGGTCATAAGTCTTGTTTAAACATCCCATACTTTGATGGCTAATAATGAACAATTTTCATCCTAATTATTTTCACCATTTCAATATAAAGGCGTATGATCAATGTAAGCGGTAAACCACTACACATTGTCAGTTCTTGCACACAAACCGCATTTCCCAGCAGCCATGTTTAGAAATATTAGAAGAAGTACAAGCATCTAATCGGCTGTTGGAATAGAGATATTTTAAAGTTTCTTAGCCTTGTAGAGGACGTTGTAATGGATGCTCTGATCCTGAGTCGGATTCAGTTCGCGTTAAATATCAGTTTTCACATTCTGTTTCCCACCATCTCGATTGCCCTATGTTGGGTACTGTTGTTCTTTCGCCAGCGCTGGATCAAAACCCGCGATCAATCATGGCTCACTGCCTATCGTTTTTGGACCAAAGTCTTTGCACTGACCTTTGCGCTGGGGGTGGTCAGCGGGATTACCATGAGTTTCCAGTTCGGCACCAATTGGCCGGGTTATATGGAGCGCGTGGGTAATATCGCAGGACCGTTGCTCGGTTACGAAGTCTTGACCGCGTTCTTCTTGGAAGCGACTTTCCTTGGAGTGATGCTATTTGGACACAACCGTGTCAGTGAACGTGTGCATTTATTTGCGACTTTTATGGTGGCGTTTGGGACAACCCTGTCAGCATTTTGGATTCTCGCACTCAACTCTTGGATGCAGACACCACAAGGGTATTCTATTGATGCGCAAGGTATTTACCATGTGGTTAGTTGGATGGAAGTCATTTTTAATCCGTCATTTCCATATCGTTTAGTGCACATGGTCACCGCGTCATTTTTAACCGTGGCGTTCTTACTTTGTGGCTTAGCGGCCTGGCAAATCATTAAGAAAACCGATGATGACGCCACGCCAAAAGTCCTCAAAACGGGTTTGATTTTGGGTGCGGTTTTAATTCCGCTGCAAATCTTTATCGGCGATATGCATGGTTTAAATACCCTAAAACATCAACCTGAAAAAATTGCAGCCATGGAAGCCATTTGGCATACCGAGAAAGGTGCGCCACTGGTGGGTTTTGCTATTCCAAATGCAGAAACCAAGAGCAACGATTATGCGATCGAAATTCCCTATGGTGCGGCACTCATTCTCACCCATGAGATGGATGGTGAACTAAAAGGCCTCAATGAATTTGCCGATCACCCCCCTGTTGCGCCCGTGTTTTTTGGCTTTCGGATCATGGTTGGCGTGGGCATGCTCATGCTGCTGGTGAGTTGGTTTGGCGTGTATCAAATTCGCAAAGTGAAAGGGAATGTTCGCGCATTGCCGACGTATTTCTTGTGGGTGCTGGCGTCGATGACTTTTGCGGGTTGGCTGGCGACATTGGCAGGCTGGTATGTGACTGAAATTGGTCGTCAACCGTGGATTGTCCATGGTTTGATTAAGATCAATGAGATCGTCACAGCCACTCCTGCAAGCAATATCGCCTTCACACTAGCAATGTATGCGGTGGTTTATACTGGGCTGATTATTTCTTATGTCAGCGTATTGAAATACATGGCTGAACATCCGGCTAAAACCGAAGCCGAAGCCCTCCCCACTTCTGGTGCAGCGGTTGCGATTGTTGCAACAGAAGGGTTAGACGCAACAGCACAGACCAACGCTTCAACCGCAGAATCAGGAGAACAAAAATGAGCTGGGATCAAATTATTCCACTAATTTTTATGGGCTTACTGGGCTTTGCCTTGTTTGTGTATGTGGTGCTGGATGGCTTCGATTTGGGTGTCGGCATCCTGATGTCACGCGCCAATACTGAAGAACGCAACACCATGGTCGCCTCGATTGGCCCGTTTTGGGATGCCAATGAAACTTGGTTGGTGCTCGGTATTGGTTTGTTGCTCGTTGCATTCCCTAAAGCCAATAGCATCATTCTCGGCAATCTGTATTTGCCCGTTGCTTTTATGCTGATTGCATTGATTTTACGCGGTGTCGCTTTTGACTTCCGAGTCAAAGCACGCGCGGAACATCAACTGACATGGAACTATTTGTTCATCTTTGGTTCGACGGTTGCGTCTTTGACACAAGGCTGGATGTTGGGTCGCTATGTCACCGGTTTTGCTGAAGGCACATCATACACACTGTTTGCATTTTCTATTGCACTCGCGGTTGCGGCGACTTACACCCTGCTCGGTGCATGTTGGTTAATCATCAAAACCGAAGGTGAGATTCAAGTCAAAGCCGTGCAATGGGCCAAAGTCGCATGGTGGCCTGTCGTGATTGGGATGATTTTAATTTCTTTATCAACCCCTTGGGTGAGTCCTGTGGTACGCGATCGTTGGTTCTCTTTGCCACAGTTTATTGGACTGTTACCGATTCCTTTAGCCACTGCGGCATCACTGATTGCGTTACGTTGGGTCCTTAACTCATCGCGCGTTCTGGGGCATTTATGCTGGTTGCCATTTTGCTTGCTGATTGGGGCATTAATCATGGGCGCACTCGGCTTGGCGTACAGTCTTTATCCCTATGCGATTATTGGGCAAATGACCGTCTGGCAAGCAGCAAGCTCAACTGAAGCACTCAATGTCTTACTGATAGGTGCGGCGATTACGATTCCTGCGATTCTGTGTTACACCGCGTTCGCGTTCTGGGTGTTCCGTGGCAAAGTACGTGATCTGACTTATGGTTAAGTGATTTTAATGACTGAAAAGATCAAGAGCAAATCCCTCCTAACCTCCCTTTCTCAAAGGGAGGAATTGCTCCCTCCTTAGAAAAAGGAGGGTTGGGGAGGATTTTGCTTTTGA
>CAYJUB010000039.1:0-10895 GCA_964373145.1 uncultured Moraxellaceae bacterium | reverse complement strand
CAGATGGATTTCTATGATTTTAAAGCAGATGTCGCACAACTCTTGCTTTCTGCACGAATTACGGTTAATTTCGAGAAATCAACACGTCAGTGGTTACATCCTGGTCAAAGTGCAGAAATTTTGCGACAAGGTGTGAGCATTGGTTATTTAGGAAGATTACATCCTTCCTTAGAAAGCGCGTTGGATTTGGGAACAACTTGGGTGGCTGAGTTAGATACATTGCCGTTGACAGAGCCACAAGTTTCTAAGTTTACAGAATTGTCACGTTTTCCATCGGTTAGACGTGATATTGCTGTTTTAATTAGTGATAGTATTCAAGTTGATCAGATTAAAACAACCATTGCGGCGGTAGCTGGAGATTCATTAACGCAATCTTGGTTGTTTGATGAATATACAGGGCAAGGTGTTGAAGTTGGGAAGCGCTCGCTTGCATTTGCTTTATTGTGGCAACACCCAGAGCGCACTCTAGAAGATACGGAAATTAAAGACGGAATGCAGCGTGTGGTTGAGGCGCTGTCTCATACCTACGGAGCAACTTTGAGGGCATCATGACTGCACTGACTAAAGCCGAAATGGCAGATAATTTAAGCGAAAAAACAGGCATTAATCGACGCGAAGCAAAACAATTGGTTGAATTGTTCTTTGCGGAAATCTCTAATGCATTGATCGCAGGGGAAGTGGTGAAGTTATCAGGTTTTGGTAACTTTGAACTGCGCAACAAACGCCAGCGTCCGGGTCGTAATCCAAAGACTGGTGAGGAAATTCCAATTTCTGCGCGTCGCGTTGTGACCTTCCGCGCCGGACAGAAATTCCGTCGCCGTGTCGGTGAAGGTGCGGACGAATAAAAGACTGATGTAAATGGCCTTTTAAAAGACCTTTGAGCTTAATGGCTTAAGGGTCTTTTTGTTATATCTAATTGAATTTTTTTAAATTTTAATAGGCAGGTACTATCTGTACTATTATTTTTTAGTAAAAAAATAATAAATCTATTCTTAAGTTATTTTGCTGAACCAGCGTAAAATAATGCCCTGAACGCAGTAATTATCGGATTCGTACGCAATGACACACAAGCTTTTACTTAAACAACTTGGTTTTCTCCCTAAAGAAAATGCTCAAGATGTTTTTATTAAAAAATATTTGGATGGCTATGCTATCGAAATAGATTTTCAAAAAAAGCTAATCAATTATGGCAGTCAGATTATTGCCGAAAATAAAACAACTCAAAATTTCTCACAGGAAGAGAATTGGGTTGTTTTGGAGTGTGTGAATCGTTTATTAGAAAAGGGCTATAAACCACAAAATATCATCCTTGAGAAGACATGGGGAGCCGGTCACGGTACGTCAGGACGATTAGATATTTGTGTGACACGTGATGATGGTTCTGAGTATCTGCTGATTGAATGTAAGACCTTTGGTAAAGAGTTTATCAAAGAATACGAGCGCATGAAGAAAGACGGCGGTCAGCTATTTACGTATTTCAAATTTAGCAATAAAGCCGACATCATTATGTTGTATGCGTCTGAGCTGAAGGGGTCGGAAGTCGTTCAGAAATGCGAAATTGTAAAAATCGAAGATGATTATCGTACGGGTGATGTCAAAGATTTTTATGAGAAATGGAATAAGCTTACTAAAGATAATGGTGTTTTTGATAGTTGGGTAAAGCCGTATAATTTTGAAAGTAAAGCTTTAACAATCAATGAACTTGAGGAAATAAGACAGGAAGATAGTAGTTTTATTTTTAATCGCTTCCTAGAGATTCTTCGCCATAATGTCGTTTCGGACAAAGGAAATGCCTTTAATCGTATTTTTACGTTATTTCTTTGCAAAATATATGATGAAAAAACTAATGAGGGGACGGATAATGAGCTAGGTTTTCAATGGCTTGAAGGTGTTGATGATCACAGGAGTTTCCAACTTCGATTAACTGATTTATATAAAAATGGAATGCATGTTTTCTTAGAAAAAACAGTGACTGACTTTTCCGAAACGGAGTTCAATAATAAATATTTTAAAGATTTAACGGAAAGTTTAAGAGATAAAATTCTAGGTGATTTTAATAAAATTAGGCTCGAAAAAAACAACGAGTTTGCAATCAAAGACGTTTATGACGAACAATCATTTAATGAAAATGCTGTTGTTGTAAAAGAAATTGTCGAGCTTTTACAGAAATTTAAGCTTCGTTATACGAAGAAACAGCAATATCTCTCTGACTTCTTTGAATTACTTTTAACAACAGGTTTGAAACAAGAATCTGGACAGTTCTTCACGCCTGTTCCAGTAGCTCAATTTGTGATTAAAAGTTTGCCAATTGACACCATTTTAGAGAATAAATTAGCTTCAGCAAAAATTGATAGTGATACTTTATTGCCTTATGTTATGGATTATGCAGCAGGAAGTGGGCATTTTTTGACTGAAACGATGCACGAAATGCAGCGTTTACTGGATAAAAAAGATGATAAAAAATACCATCCAAGTGTTGCCAAGAAGTTAAGAAATTGGAAAGACGATCATTTTGCTTGGGCGATTCAGTACGTGTATGGTATTGAAAAAGACTATCGACTGGTCAAAGTGGGTAAGGTCGGCTGTTATTTGCACGGCGATGGATTGGCAAACGTCATCCATTCAGATGGATTGGCTCGCTTTGATCATCCAGATTATAAAGGGAAGTTATTGGTCAAAGATAAAGATTTTCCTCAAGACAACAAGCAGTTTGACATTATTGTGTCTAATCCGCCGTATTCGGTTTCTGCATTTAAAAATGCAGCGCGCGCTTTTTATAAAAATGAAAATTTTGAGCTGTACGATAAATTGACAGACTCTAGTTCTGAAATAGAGTGCTTGTTTATAGAAAGAACCAAACAACTTTTAAAAGATGGTGGCGTAGCGGGCGTTATTCTACCAAGTTCTATATTGAGCAATGCGGGAATTTATTCAAAGTCTCGTGAAATTATCTTAAAGTATTTCGATATCGTTGGCATTACTGAGTTGGGTTCTAACACCTTTATGGCAACAGGAACCAATACAGTTACGTTGTTTTTAAGAAGAAGAAATAATTACGAAAGTAGCAATCTTAAAGTTGCAGTAGAAAAGTTTTTTACTTCTTACCTAGATGTCACGTTAAACGGAATTGAAAAACCAGTCTCTAAATATGTGAGCCATGTTTGGGAAGGCATCACGTTTGATGATTATGTTAGTTTATTAAAAAGAACTCCAAACAAAGGGATTACAGAGCACGAAATTTATATTGAATATAAAAAGAAGCTCAAAGCTAAAAATGATCAAGAGTTTTTGACAGTTCTTTTAGAAAAAGAACTAGATAAATTATTTTACTTCACCATAGTTTATCCGCAAAAAGTGGTATTGGTGAAAAGTGGTGAGAAAGATGCTGAAAAGCGTTTCTTAGGCTACGAGTTTAGTAATCGCCGTGGCAGTGAGGGCATACATCCAATGCAGCGTGGTAAAAGTATCGAAGATTGTACTCAACTTTTCGATGCAGAAATTTTTGATAATCCGACCAAAGCGAGTACTTATATTTATAAAGCATTTGCTGGCGATTACGATTTTCCAATTGATACAGCGATGCAAGATAATATCTCTCGCCACAATCTTGTGGATATGATGACGTTTGATCGTGTGGATTTTGAGAAAAACATTTCCCTTTCGGTTAAAAAAAAAGTAAAGATTGAAAGTAAATGGGAACAAGTTGCGTTAGGGAATATTGCAGTATTCTTAAAAAGAGGAAAGTCAGCTAAATATGGTAATTCACCCGTTCAGATTATTAAGTCTGGACAAGCACGAGGCTATAAAGAGTTTGATTTCTCGAAGAGTCATTTTGTTGCTAACGATTTTTTATTAGATGATAGACAATTACAAAAAGGCGATATTCTTATCAACTCATCGGGTGTTGGTACTGCGGGGCGAGTAACTCTATTTAATTTAGATGGAATTTTTGTTGTGGATAGTCATATCACAATTCTCAGAACAGACACACAAAAAGTGATCCCCGCCTTTGTATTATACAGTTTAGGGTATATTGGTTTTAAAAATATAGAAGCTTTAGCGATGGGTCAAAGTGGGCAAATCGAATTAACCTTATCAACTATTGAAAACATTAGAATTCCACTTCCACCACTCGATATTCAGGAAAAAATTGTTGCTGAAATTGAGATTTTGGAAGTGGTTGAGAACGAAGCTAAAGAAAAAATTAATCAATTTCAAGAAAGTAAAAATAGAATAATCAATAGCCTATTTTTGACAAACTCTTTTTTTGAAATTTCAAAGATTGGGAAAGTTTTAGGCGGAAAAAGAATTCCAAAAGGGTTAAGTTTTTCCAAAAGCAAAACTAGTTTTCCATATATACGTGTATCAGATTTTAATAATGGAGGGGTTGATATTGATTCATTGAAATATATTGATGAAGATGTTTTTATGAAAATTAAAAATTATACAATTTCTAAAAATGATATTTATATTTCGATAGCGGGAACAATTGGTTTGGTTGGTTTGATTCCAGAGATTCTAGATGGAAAATCATTGACGGAAAATGCTGCGAAAATTGTAATTACAGATTCTGATTTAATTTCTAAAGAGTTCTTATATTATTGTTTAATATCGGAAAATCTTCAAAATCAAATGACAGATAACACGAGAGCAGTTGGGGTTCCTAAATTAGCTTTAAAAAGAATTGAAACTTTAAAAGTTCCACTTCCACTACTTTCTGAACAACAAAAAACAGTCTTTGAAATTCAGGAGATAGAAGCAAAGATTGATGCGTTAGAGAAAGAGTTGTTTGATATTCCTCGCCAAAAGGAAGATGTTTTGAAGAAGTACTTATAAATAGTACGGATTGGTTTAAAAGTTATACCTTAATTACCATTCAGGCAAAACTTCACAAAAGAGCTTCCTAAATAGGGAGCTTTTTTTGTGCATTGATAATTGCTTTACAACATGTTGCGGCGATTTGGGTGGTCGCAATGTCTATCCATTAGTCGATAATTTTCAATTAAATGATAAGCAATCACCTAATTTCATGAAAATAATATAAACCGCGTCGCCGCGATTCCAACTTGGGTTCGATTTTTGCATTACCACTGGTAATGGAGAAAGTCACTTCAAAAGCCACAGGATCTTCATTGACCCAACAGGTGTCATAAATACAAACGACTTCGTATGGATTGATCAATTCTCGCATTGCGACGTTTAAGTGGCGGTGTGGTGTTGCTATGAATGAGATTTTTAATACGCCCTATGTGTTCTGATGTATTAGAAATCTGAATGTTGGGGATCAGTGAAGGAGGACGTGATGCGAGATGCACCGAAAATTTTACTTGTTGATCATGACTTGAGTGTTTTGCAGGCACTTAAAAAATTGTTGAAATCACATTATCAAGTGATTGCGACGCAGGATTGTTTTGAGGCGCTGAAGATTCTTCGTCAGGAGAAGATCAACGTCATTCTTGCGGATGATCGTATGCCGATTATTTCTGGCGTTGAAATATTAAGGCATGCGCGTTACATCGCACCCAATGCCACGCGTATTTTATTGACGGATACCAATCGCTCTTTGCTTGATCCAAAAAACAAAAGTGACATCTTTAGTTGTATTGAGCGACCATGGAGCTATGCCAGCCTCTACGAAACCATTATTAGGGCGGTTGAACAGTCTAAGCGCGTTGAAGCCGTGCCAGTCATCCCCGTTGTGAATAGAATTCCGATCTTGGTTGATGATCCAATCGTCGATCCAGTGGGAGTGAAACTTGAGCCAGAACGGCTCATTTGTCTTGTGTTGGATCATGATGGATACATTTATCAGATGGTGAACGACATCTTGGGGCCGACCCATGAGGTGTTTTGGGGGCAGAGTGTGGTGGAGGCGCTGTCTATATTGAGTCGGCAGTCAGTTGCGATTTTAGTGACAGAACTGTGCTTGGGTGATCAAGAGATTCGCAGCTTATTTAATACCGTGAAGCAAAGTCATGCCGATATGTTAACGCTGGTGTTATCGGACCTGCGCGATGTTTCGTTGTTGTCTGAGTTAACGGTTCGTCGGCAGATTTTTCGCTCTCTGCCGAAACCTGTACGCCGAGGGATATTGGAAAAAAATCTCGAATCTGCGATTGCTTACTACCAGACCACCCATCTGCCTGAGCAAGCAACGGTGTGCTCAGCATCGAAAAATGTCGATCGGCAACCAGAAGTCTCTGGAAGGACGTTGAATCAATCGGCAGTACGTTCATCAAGCATAGGGATTGGTCGTGGTATGAACATTGCAAGGATTTAATAAGTGAATCAGCGAGTTGATTTGTCGATGTGATGGCTTGAATCATATTGCGGTCATATTGAGCTTGTATCGTTGCAACTTAGCTTGGAGGGAAATCATGATGCAAGAGATCTCAGAGGGACTACATCTCAAGCAGAATCATCGTCATACACATGCAATAAAACTTGGAGCGCCGAAGTTTTTTCGCGCCATCATAAAAACGGTTTTATTGAGTCTTGTTGGACTGGCTTTATTGGTTGGATTTAGCGGTGTGGTGTGGGTGACGGCTTGGCACGGTGATGCACAGTATAAGATTGGTCAGCTATACGAAGACGGTTCAAGGTTGATCCCACAAAATTATGCCAAAGCCTGTGCTTGGTATGGCGATGCTGCGGCAAAAGGTGATATTAATGCACAACTTAAGTTGGCAGAGATGCATGCCAAAGGTCAGGGTGTTCATCAAGATTTAGAACAGGCATTTGTGGTTTACCGTAGTTTAGCGGACCAAGGTCATGATGTTGCCCAATATAAATTGGGCGAGATGTATTTGTCTGGGCAAGGGGTGGCACAAAATATTGTGAAAGGTCTCGATTTATTACAAAAATCTGCCAATCTTGATAATGTCGAAGCGGCATTTGCGCTGGGAAAAATCTACTCCAAAGGATTTGGGGAAGATGCAGAGGAACAAAATATCTTGAGTGATGTAGGGGTTGTTTATCACAACATGGACGAGGGCGTATCGCAGAACGCTCAGCGCTCAGCCGCGTGGTATTTGCAGGCTGCAATGCAAGGTCATGCGGAGGCTCAATCTGCATTGGGCATGATGTATTTTGAAGGAAAAGGGGTAACGCGCAATGATTTCACGGCATATATTCTGGAAGCCATCGCTGCCGCGAGAGGCTCAGTGAAAGCGCCGATCTTTCGTAATCAAGTGATGGGGAGCTTGAGCCAAGATCAAATTGTGGCAGCACAACCTTTGATCGATCATTGGGTGGTGGGACAGCCTGTTATTTTTGCAGAATAACGTACACAGTTTTTGATGCAAGAACCTTAATGGTCAGACCTTCGAGTACCAGACTCGAAGGTTTTTTGTCATTCAATTAAATGACTAGGCGGATTGCTCTATGATCAATTTCAGATTGTTTAAGCCTTTCTCAAATTCTTTACCAATCATTCGATCCATATTAAAAAACACGCCCATGAGTTTTGAAATATAGGGGCTTGGGCCATGCATGACCCATGTGAGTTCGGTATTTTGACCTTGAGGGGTGAGTGTGAATTCAGCAGTATTGTGTGCTTCAAAAGGCTTCAGAAAATCTAATTGAATGATAATTTCTGAGTCAGGATGCGCGTTGGTGATTTCCATGCGTCCTGCGCCGACTTTGCCAGTACCTTGCCATGCGTAGATCGTGCCGACGCCCTGATCTGCTCCGCTGTAGGTTCGTTGCATTGTGGGGTCGATATTTTCCCAAGGTGACCATGCTTGCCATTGATGAAAATCATTGATCATCGGAAAGATTTTTTCTGGGGGTGCTTGAATCAATGTCGAGCGCTGAATACGAAAGCTATTCGGACGAGTTGATGCATAGACAAGGGTAGCAATCACAAAGAAGGTTAAGAGAGCAAAAATGGTCATGGCGGTCACCGTTATGGATTGTATGTGCCTCATTGATTTTAGATTATGCTTGTTTGAGCGATGAATCAATCCTAACAATTAGCAGGCGATGTGTTAAGTCTGGGTTTTCGGTTTCTTGAGTTGAGTGGTTCTGACTGCGGCCTCATAAGCTCTTTTGGCCCAGATCGCGGCTTGTTCAAAATCTTCAAAAATTTCTTCGGGTGCTTGATAGTAGGACATCTTAATGATTTTGTTCTGGCGATCATATTCAAAAGGGGCTAGCCCAAGTTGCTCAAATGCGTGACTGCTGATGTGGTCGGCTTTGAGGTAGAGTGTTTCATTTACGACTAGACCAAACATCAAACCTTGATGATAAATGCCAAACCCACCGAACATGCGCCGTGTTTGGATGATGCCAAATTGGGCAAATATTTCGTGTAGATATGCGATGAATTCCGTGGACATGGCGGCTCTCCTTGATTTGTCGACATAAAAAAGCTCTCTAAAGTAGAGAGCTTTTTTTGCAGTCTATTTTTTCTTGGCTCTCGGTCTTCTGATGTTTTTCTTGGCGAGTCCCTCAATTGCGGATTGGACTTCTTCCTCAGAAACGTTAGTCATATGCTGTAACGCATTCAACGTTTCTGCGTTCAAGACCAAACGCGCATCTTCTGCCATGTTGATCAGACGATGATCGAAGTGAATTAAGCCATCGAGAATCGTGATGTATTTCAGGTCTGCCAAAGCTGCAACAAAGCTACGGAATAACGCTTTGTCAAAGAACTCTGGTGAATTGAACTCATACAGCACACCTAAACGTTGACCTAGCAAATGACTCAGGTCTTCTACTTGTTTAGAGGTGATCCGACCAGAACCTTGTTGTACAAGCAACGTCACGGTCATGAAGTAGCGTTCAAGACTTTGCTGGACAGGCGCAGCAAGCACGGACAACTGGTTGTAGCTTTCGCTGTTTGGCTGAGGGCTGTAGAGGGTGTTTGAGCCATCATCCAAGACCAATTCGGCATCAATCAGCGCTTCAATCTGTTGATCAACCAGATCTTCCAGTGCGTTGATATCCCATTTCAGGAAGAGTTCCGCTTGGAGGAATGGGTACAATGTTTTGACGACACTGACAATTTCTTCACGGCTAATACGACCATTATGCTGAACCAAAGATGCGATCAACGATGGCATGATGAATAAGTGCAGGATGTTATTGCGGAAATAGGTCAGCAATACGCCTTGTCCTTCATCAATTGCAATCATGTCACCGAGCAGGTGATTGACACGTTTAATGAGTTTTAACTTCAAACCGTATGCAACGATTTCACGACCAGATAGCGTCGTGATCTCAACACGCTCATCATAAGGCACTGCTTGTGCCAATGAACGATAGGTATCCAATTGTTTAATACAGGTTTCTTCATCGAGTGCGTGTTTTGGTGTTGCCAACAGCACGAGTGATAACAATGTGACAGGGTTGAGCACTGCTGCACGGTTGATGTTGCGCATGATACTTTCGGCAACATCATCCACCACCATACGCGCTTCGTGAGATAACGGTTCGTTGTTATCGGTGACTTTGATTTTATCAGCACCATGCGCTCGGAGCACTTGGTCTAGAAAGACGGGTTCGCCAAAGCTGACATGGACTTTACCAAAAATACGTTCGATTTTACGCGCTGCTTTAATGATGCCCCAAACGGATTCTGATTCTTTTGCTTTGCCTGACATTTCACCGACGTAAGTGCCGCCTTCCATCAAGCGTTCATAACCAAAATAAGTTGGTATAAACGCAATCGGTTTACCTGACGCACGCATATGGCTGTGAATGGTCATGGCCAACATGCCAGTTTTTGGTGGCAGCAAGCGTCCAGTACGTGAGCGACCGCCTTCAACGAAGTATTCGATCGGATGGTTGCGCACTAAAATACTGTGCAAGTATTCCTTGAAAACAGCCACATAGAGTGGGCTACCTTTAAACGAACGGCGAATAAAGAATGCGCCGCCGCGACGTAGCAATGAGCCAACACCTGGCAGATTAAGGTTGTCACCCGCAGCGATGTACGGAACCATCATGCCGCGTTTATAAATCACATATGACATGAGGAGGTAATCCACATGGCTACGATGCGATGGTGTGTAAACCAGCTCGTATTCATCGGCAATACTGCGGACACTTTGGAAATGATGCACTTCAACACCGTCATAGAGCTGCGTCCACAACCAAGCCGGCGTTTTGTCTAAGAAGCGCACGGTAGAGTGTGAATAGTCCGAAGCAATCTCATCTAAAAATCCGCGTGCTTCCAATCGAACATCGTTTGGCAGCTTATTGCCACGCGCAATCTCGCGGTCAACTGCATCAGTGACACCGTGCGAGTTAATGATATCTTCAACCATGTTGCGGCGGTCAGACAAGTCTGGCCCTAAAACCGCTTCGCGTTGACGAGTGAGGTAGTCACACAAATGTTGGGTGACACGATTGGAGATTGCGCCAGTCTTTTCGATGCCGTCTGAAGTCTCAGCAATCAAGCTGCGCAGAGAAATCGGTTCATGGAATTCCAAAAAAGTTTGACGACCATGAATGGCAATATTGACTGACTGTTTCAACGCACTTGGCGTCGCCCATGAATCAGCAAATAACAGCTTAAACATCGAGTCTTCTTTGTCTGGCGCACGCCCCCAAAGGATATTAATCGGAACAAGTTCAACATCCGCATCGGCGTGTTGTTTTAGCACGTCAATAAAACGCATGAGGCGGGCTGACTGGGAATCACTTGGGGAATGAAAAGGACTGCCTTCATTACCACTTTTTAAATACAGCACAGAAGATTGTTCGGTGAAGTAAGCCCCTTCAATCGGGTCAAAGGGTGCAATCAGTTGGCGACGACGTGCTTCACTATCGACCAATAACGCATTGCTTTTGGAGTTTTCAAACAGAACATAGCAAATGGGACGAGTCGATGAGTTCTTTGGGTTCGTAGTCGCTACCGCTTGCTCGCCAGACCCATCATGGTTTGGAGT
>CAYJUB010000038.1:0-10906 GCA_964373145.1 uncultured Moraxellaceae bacterium | reverse complement strand
TTCTGAAATGGTATGCCCCCTATCTAGATACGCTTGAACCAAAAGATACACTTACAGATCCTATAACACGTTTGCAAGAGTTGTTGCAAGGTAAGCGTTTGCCTTTGCCAGAATATACGCTGACTGCGGCAATTGGTGAGGCGCATAATCAAACGTTTACGGTTGAATGTCGTGTCGATGGTGAGCCAATAACGATTGGTCAGGGGCAAAGTCGTCGTTTTGCTGAGCAAAGTGCAGCAAGCCAATTGTTAGAAATCCTCGAAGCGAAACGCAGATAATTTTTTGATGTATGGGTTAAAATATCCACAATACATTTGATTCAGTTTTTTTGATTAAAACGTTCGAAAGATTCTTTTAGCGAGCTTTCGAGATCACCTCCTCTTTATACTTCTAGTGAAATTCCTATGACTAAACCTACTCACAATCTTCCTGAACATTTCCCTGAAATCGGGGGCGAGGAAGAACTTGATGCGTTGCAGTATCATAAAATTGATACCACCGAGAGTGATGCTCCTGCACAAGATCTTTCGAGTGTCGGTAATGATTTAATCAGTCAATTTTTTAAAGATTCGCCGTCAGTACCTGCAGATTTCCGTGCTGGATTTGTCGCCATCGTAGGCCGTCCAAATGTCGGTAAATCAACGCTGATGAACCATTTGTTGGGTCAAAAACTGTCGATTACTTCACGCAAGCCACAAACAACGCGCCATAAAATTGTCGGTATTGATACGCGTGATAATGTGCAAGCGGTTTATGTTGATACGCCCGGAATGCATAAAAAAGAAGTGCGTGCAATTAATCGCATGATGAATAAGGCTGCGACTTCGGCTCTTCGTGATGTGAATTTAGTGTTATTTGTTGTCGATGCACTAAAATGGGTTCCAGATGATGAGTTGGTTTTAGATAAATTAGTTCATGCGGAAATGCCAGTTGTGTTGGTGATTAACAAGTCTGACACTTTAGATAATAAAAACACATTGCTGCCGCATATCGAGCGCTTATCAACGCGCATGAAATTCAGTGAAATTGTACCTGTATCTGCATTGCGCGGCTCTAACCTAGATCGTTTGCATGAAGTGATTGCGCAGCATTTGCCATTTTCACCGCCGCTGTATGGCTTGGATCAAATTACTGATCGCTCATCACGTTTCTTGGTGTCTGAAATCATTCGCGAAAAAATCATGCGTCAACTTGGTGAGGAAATTCCTTATGATTTGACCGTACAGATTGAGAGTTTTAAACAAGAGCCTCAAGCAGTGAAGGCTAATGGTCAGATTAAGGCGGCGTGTACGTTTATTGATGCGACGATTTTGGTAGAGCGCCAAGGTCAAAAAGCCATTGTGATTGGTGATAAAGGTTCGCGGCTTAAGCAAATTGGCGTTGAAGCACGTCAAGATATGGAAAAACTACTGGAACAAAAAATCATGCTCACCTTATGGGTGAAAGTGAAGGGTGGTTGGTCCGATGATGAGCGTGCACTCAAAAGTTTGGGATATGGTGATATTTAAATCAGTTATTTAGATAATCTTAGCTAGATTGATGAAGAGGGTAAATATGAGTTCTTTTGTTAAAAAATCATCTTTGGCAGCAGTGCTTGTATCGAGCCTTTTTTTGACTGGCTGTATCACTGATATTGTGACTGTTCCGTTAGGCATTGCTTATGATGTGACCAAATACACGGTTAAAGGTACCGCTGCAGTTGTGGGCGGAACCGTGAATCTGTTGACGCCAGATGACGAAGATGACAAAAAGAAAGAAGAGAAAAAGGACGTTGAGAAAAAAGATTGATTTGGATCATTTTTTTCGTGCTTTAAATTTGTCGAGTTGAAGTTGTCATCTGTTTAAATGGACCTTGTGATGCGCAATGAACCGCTACATGGCTATGTGTTACACCAGCGTGCTTATCGTGAGAATAGTAAGCTGGTTAATTTCTTGTCTTTTGAAGCGGGTCGAGTTGACGGTGTTGCTAGGCAAAGTATTTCGACGTTGTACCAACCGACATTGCTTTTTGCGACAGGTAAGTCAGGTCTAAAAAGTTTTGCAAAAGCTGAATCGGTGGGTGGTGCCATTACCTTAGTCGGTGATGCACTGTTTGCAGGCTTTTATTTAAATGAACTCTTAGTGCGTTTATTGCCTCATCAAGAAGCTTTGCCAGAAGTTGTGACTGCTTATGCAACAGCTTTACAGGCACTTTCAGAACAACAGCCGCTGATTGCGACTTTACGACGGTTTGAGTTGGTGTTGCTTGAACAGCTTGGTTATGAAATTGACTTTCAGTCCGATTGGTTGGGTCAGCCGATCATTCCAAATGCACTATACCGTTATCAGCGGGGTGAAGGTTTTTCATTAAATTCATCGGGCGAAACAGGCGCGTCACTTTTAGCTGTACAAAGTTTTTACTCGCCCAGGTCTGACACCGTATCCAGTCATTCATCAAATACTGAATGCCTAGCGATGTTAACGCGAGTTCTACGGGCTGCACTTGCGGCTCAACTGGGTGATAAGCCTTTAAAAAGTAGAGCACTTTGGATTGCCAGTAAGCCCAAAGCATTACAATAATCATTACTTATTTTTAATTATTTTATCTTTATAATCAATCATATCTAATCAATTTGATATGATTGGTATTGTCTTATATTTTACGACATGTGCTGTAACTTAATAATCGTAAAATTTTTCTTAAATGTTTTAATTGTTGTTATTCTACTGATTGCTAATTTTGTTTCCTATGGGGAGTTTGGGTATGCCACTTTTATTGGGTGTCAATATTGACCACGTCGCAACATTACGCCAAGCGCGTGGCACGACATATCCAGATCCTGTTGCTGCCGCGCTGTTGTGTGAGCGTGCGGGTGCGGATGGTATTACTTTGCATTTACGCGAAGATCGTCGGCATATCCAAGATGATGATGTGCGCCGCATGCGTCCATTATTACAGACACGGATGAATCTTGAGATTGCCGTCACTGATTTTATGATTGATTTTGCCTGTGAAATAAAGCCGCAACATGTGTGTCTTGTGCCTGAAAAGCGTCAGGAGTTGACCACGGAAGGTGGGCTGGATGTTGTTAAAAATCATAAAAGCATTCAGAAAGCTGTTGAGAAATTGACGAAAGCAGGTTGTGAAGTATCATTATTTATTGATGCAAATATTCATCAAATTGACGCCGCAATTGCCTGTGGTGCGCCTGTCGTTGAACTACATACTGGTGCTTATGCTGAAGCAACTGGTGAACATCAGTTACTAGAATTAGAGCGGATAACGGATGTTACGGCATATGCGCTTGATCTCGGCTTGGTTGTCAATGCTGGGCATGGCTTAAATCTTGAGAACGTAACACCAATCGCACGTATTTATGGGATACATGAGTTAAATATCGGGCATGCATTGATCGCGGATAGTGTTTTTGTCGGTTTAGAAACTGCGATTAAGCAAATGAAAGAAGCCATGCTTGCGGGTCGTACGGGCTACTGATTTTATTAGTTTTTTTAATTAAGAATCAAAATCCATTTACATCATGTATCGAACGGTTGTGTTTAAATCATCTAATATTCAGTAGAAGTAAAATTAACGTTTAGATTGGATTAGGGAAATAAAGATATGTTTGAAGGTTTTTTTATAGTTCTACTCGTCTTAGTTTTCATTGTCGGATATCTATCCATCAATATGGTGCCACAAGGTTTTCAATATACCATTGAGCGTTTCGGTAAATATAGCCGTACGCTTGATCCTGGTTTGGGATTCATTACACCATTTATTGAGAAGGTAGGACAGCGTGTGAATGTCATGGAACAGGTGCTAAATGTGCCGCCACAACAAGTGATTTCACGTGATAACGCAGGCGTGACTATTGATGCTGTTTGTTTTTACCAAATTATGGATGCATACAAAGCGTCATATGAAGTCAGTAACCTACCGATTGCATTGAATAACTTGGTTATGACCAATATCCGTACGGTGATCGGTTCGATGGAATTGGATGCGATGCTGTCCCAACGTGATCAGATAAATGGTCAACTGCTTGCATCGATCGACCATGCGACCTCACCATGGGGTGTCAAAATGACGCGGATTGAGATTAAGGATATCAATCCACCCGCTGACTTGGTCAATGCCATGGCATCACAGATGAAGGCAGAGCGTACCAAGCGTGCGTACGTCCTTGAGGCGGAAGGTCGTCGTAATGCTGAAATTCTGACTGCCGAAGGTGAAAAACAAGGACAAATTCTCAAAGCAGAAGGCGAACGTCAAGCGGCGTTCTTGCAAGCGGAAGCCCGTGAACGTTTGGCTGAAGCTGAAGCCAATGCAACGCAGAAGGTCAGTGATGCATTGAGCAATGGTAATGTTCAGGCATTGAATTACTTCATTGCACAAAAATATGTGGAGTCGCTGAAAGACATGGCGACCAGTGCAAATAGTAAGGTGATCTTTATGCCGCTTGATGCTTCTGCATTGGTTGGGGCTGTGGGTGGTGTGGCTGAGTTGTTGTCAGAGAAAGGCTTAGCACCGACAACGACGCCGACTGCGAGCCGTCCTTCACGCTTTACTCCGCCACAATAAAATAGGTACGTCCATGAGTGCTTGGTTGTTATGGTTAATTGTTGCGGCGGTGATGTTAATCGCCGAACTCATGACAGGCATTTTGTTTTGTCTCTGTCTGTGTATTGCCGCGCTATTGACGGTTGCTGTCAGTGGTGTGTTGCCACCGATTGGTCAAGGCGTTGTATTTTCAATTTTATCTGCAATATTCCTCGTGATTTGGGCAAACTGGCGTAAGAAGCAAACTGCACTAGAAATGCCAATCGTTTCTGAAATCCAGCATCATTTGATGGGTTTGGAGTTGGTGCTGTCGGCTGCTTTAGAACCAGAAGCACAGATTAAAGTGGGTGATAGTTATTGGTTGGCACGGTCGGAGAATGGTCAACCAATTGCAGTTGGAGCGAAGGTAAAAGTCGTTGCGCTTGATGGAACAATGTTGGTGGTGAAGGTAGTCTGATCAATTCAATAAGAGCTACTTATTTAATTGAGGAAATTAGAGTAATATAATTTAAACGTACCGCTTGTTGAAAACATCTGATGTAGAGAGTATTTAATTCACTGACAGAGTGAAGAATCTCCTTGAAGAGAGGTTGGCGATGGATAAGGATGTCCAAATTGCTCATAAAAACAACCCGTTGCCGCCCTCATATGAATATTCTAAGTGTGGTGGTGATAAAGTTAGGCATGAGTTGTCAGAATCAGAAATCAGTCGTATTTTAGTAAATAAGGCATGGTTATTTTATTTTAATAATGATGCCTTAGAACAAGAATATCGCAATCAATATCGCCGATCAGCCATTAAGGCTTTACGTTTTAATGGAACGTTATCGTCATTCTTGTTTATATTTATTGGTGCATTAATTTTAAAACTGATCCCTACTGACAGTGTCTATGATTGGATTCTTTATGATGTCAGTGCCTTCTTTATTGTTTCATTTTTTTGGGGATTAGTTTGGCTATCTGCATTCGAACACTGGTTCGATTGGTACGTCAGTATTGGCGGTATTATTGCAATAGCGACCTCAGTATTTGTCAATAACTCGATTCCTCTTGGAAATGGCACAACTTTGTCATACACAGCACTGACCTATATCGTCCTTTTTATTTATTGTTTTACAGGTTTACGCGTTCAGATAGCTCTATTCACTGGAATAACTGGCGGAACTCTTGGTGTTTCGTTGACTTATATTGTCGGTGCAGACGTTAAGTGGGACATATTTAATGGCACGTTTGGTATTGCGAGTATTTTAGCTTTATTTTTAGCCTATGGTATTGATAGGCAGACTCGTGTGAATTTTCTACAATCATATCTATTACATTTAAATGTCAAGCAAAGTAAAAATTTGCTTGAGGCAAGTGAAGCTATGGTTTCTAAGCTCGATGAATTATCCAATCGAGATGCATTAACAGGCCTAGCAAATAGGCGTTATCTCGATGAAATTTTTCTTCATGAGTGGCATCGCGCACTGCACAATCAACATTCATTGGTAGTGATGATGATTGATATTGATTATTTTAAGGGTTACAACGATACGATGGGACACTTGGCGGGAGACGAGTGCTTACGTAAAGTGGCCAGTTTAATTAGCAATGTTACACATCGACGAGGGGAGTTCTCGGCGCGTTATGGTGGCGAGGAGTTTATTTTGCTTTACCCGAATCTTGATATGATGTCTGTAGAAATGCAAGCGCAAAAATTATACGCTGACCTTACAGATGCTAATATTATTTATCCGACAGTTGAATGTGGTCGAGTGACGTTTAGCATGGGTATTTCGGTATGTATCCCTTCCGCAGAAATGTCAGCTGTTCAATTAATCCAGCAAGCGGATAGCGCATTATATAAGGCAAAAGCGAATGGTCGTAATCGATATGAGGTTTTTAAAGAATCTTCATGCAGTTGAATTTACAGTTTATTATTTGAACCTACAATTATGTTGAATATAAATGTTGAGTTTTGTGAGTTGTTAATTTGTTCTTGTTCACAGACTACACCAATTATTTCACAATATCTTTTAATATCATGCTGGCTCATTGGATCAGTTGAAATCAAACGCATTGGCGCTGCATTCGTATTATTTCGCAAAGCCACTTTAAGTTTAAGCAAAGGCATCGGGCAGTGCAGACCACTGGTATCAATGATGATGGGTTCAAAAGATTCAGTGGTCATAAGTGGATAACTCTTACGCCGTCAATTTCGCTTTAATTCGAGCTGACACATCCCCTGCATCAGCACGACCCGCAATGAGCGGACGAAGTGCATTCATAACTTTACCCATATCACGGATGCTGGTTGCACCTTGTGTGGTGATTTCATTCTGAATCAGTGCATTTAACTCATCATCAGTCATCGCCGTCGGCAAAAATTCGCTAATCACTTCAAGTTCAAATTGTTCTTTCTGAGCCAAATCTTCACGATTTGCAGCAGTGTACGCACTGATTGATTCTTTGCGTTGCTTCATTTGTTTTTCGAGTAGAGCGAGTACGCGTGCATCATCCAGCTCTTCGCGCGTGTCGATCTCAATTTGTTTAATTGCTGCTTGTACGCCGCGAAGGACTGATAAACGATCGGAGAGGCGTTCACGCATAGCAGATTTAACAGATTCGGTGAGGCGAAGTTTGAGCTCGGACATTGCGTGAATTCCTTTTGATTTGGATTGGTCGATTGAGGGCAATAGTATCAATAAATCATCGATATAGAAATGCGTAAAGCCGAGACATGAAGCTCGGCTTTGGCTTTTTTAAACATATCTGTAGTTATGTGGTATTTAAATAGTGATTCAAATACCACACAATCAAACTGTTTTAAAACTTACGGGAATTAGTACAGACGAGTGGTACGAACTGATTCACGTGATAGTTTTTTAGCATGGCGTTTTACGGCAGCTGCTTTTTTACGTTTACGCTCTTGAGTTGGCTTTTCGTAGAACTCGCGTTTACGCACGTCAGCCAATACGCCTGCTTTTTCGCATGAGCGTTTGAAACGGCGGATAGCGACGTCAACTGGTTCGCCTTCTTTAAGCTTAACTTGTGGCATGTAACATCCTCGAACTTAGGTTCATTACCCAATAAAGGGTTCAATAATTGGTTTTGTCTACAAACATCAGTGTAGATAGACGAAGGCGGCTATTCTAACGCGAAGTAAACTGTTAGACAAGTATTAGTCATCTTGAAAGTAGCGGTTTTCTGAAAAATTTTGAAGTTCTTGATGTGAATTGCGGTGCATTAATCGATTATGACAGTTTATCGATGATTTTGATCAATATTTTTTGCCTAATCATTCTGAAAAGTTTCGATACACTTAAGACGATTTCGCAACGGAATATTGAGGTAAGAGCGTGTTAAGGTCTGTCTAGTTTTTAATCGGTGAGAGATAATAATGAATACCCATCGTCTGATGAACAGTCATTTTATTGATCTGAATAATAATGCTTTAGTGAATGCGTTGCTGGCAAAGTCGGCGCATGAACACGACTCACGCGAGCTGATGCGGGCAGTGGATAAGACCAAATACTCACGTCAGCATCATGCGTTGGTGCTTGCAGTGATGGTGTTAGATCAGCAGAATACATTGAAGAAAATCATGGATGAACAACGTCATTGTGGTCGTTACATTGATCGTTCAAGTCAGTATTAGCATATAAATATGAAATATTTGATCAATATTTCATGTATTACTGACGATTTGGAATGTCGATACGCCAAGACCTGCTGATTTACTGACCTTGATTTGAACACTAATCCTTTCCTTCAGTCCTTCCACATGACTAATGACGCCAATCATCTTGCCGCTCGCATTAATGGCGTCAAGGGCACTGAGGGCAGTTTCAAGAGTTTCACCATCCAATGTTCCAAAGCCTTCATCTAAGAACAGCGAATCAATTGATGTTTTATGGCTCACTAAATCTGACAGTGCTAATGCCAGCGCTAGGCTTACCAGAAAGCTTTCGCCACCCGATAAAGTACGTGTATCGCGTGCTACATCACCTTGCCAAGTATCTATGATTTCAAGATCGAGTTCACCTGTGGATTTGCGTTGTAGTTGGTAGCGACCATCCAATCGAGCAAGATGGCGATTCGCAAGATGCATTAAATGATCTAGTGTTAATCCTTGTGCGAATTTGCGGTATTTGTCACCTTTCGCAGAACCGATGAGGCTGTTGAGTCGTTCCCAAATATCAATTTCAGCAGTTTGATGCGTAATTTGAAGCAGTAAGGCTTGCTGACTGCCTTTGCGTTGGTCATCGTCTACCAACTGTGTTTGAAGCGCGCCTAATTGGCGAGATACTTCTTGACGCCTTTCATCAAATTCCACGATCTGTTGCTCGAGTTCCGCCAAGGATAGTGGAGTCAGCGAGCGTTGTTGCTGTTGAATATATTTATCCGCAGTGGATTGTTGTGTTGCTTTGGCAAGTGCCAGCGCTTGATTCAGTTGTTCTTTTAATTGAGTGAGATGGAGTCGATCTTCATCGGAGATTAACGCAGATTGAAACGCGACCAAATCAGAAAATACGCTAGTCGTCAGTGCGGTATTCCAAGCATTTTCAGCGTCGAGTAAATGATTTTGATGGGCTTTGAGGTCAGATTGCAGTTGCTGAGATTGACCCGCTAATTGTGATTGCTGGTTTGTCAGCGCTTCAATTGCAGAGATGCAGTTCTTTAACGATTCGCTAGCAACACCACTGGGTTGATAGGGCGTGAGGTCTGCTTCTTCCATTTTTTGCCAACGGAGTTGCCAATCCTGTGCTTGTGGAATCAGGCTAACAAGCGCGGCTTGTTGACGAACAATTTCCGTAGAAATTTGTCCTAATGCTTGCTGAACCTGCTGCCATTTCCTCCATGCTTGCTCTTGCTCTAATAGCCACGATGTTGATTCAGTCGGTATCGTAAAACCTGCATTTGAAATTTCAGTGACGATAAGCTGATTCAGCGTTGTTTGTACTTGCCGTGTTTGTGTTTGCTGGGCTTGCAATGTCGTCAAATTTTCTCGGCTATTTTTGAGGGCCTGCTCTAAGAGATTTAACTGATTTTGTTCATTTTGACTGAGTAAGATTTGTTGATGTGCTGCTTTTTTGGCTTGCTCAAGTGCGCTTTCGGCTTCTTCTGCTACTTTCAGTGTCGTGCGAATGCGTTCATCATCGTTCAGTGCTGCTTCATGTCGGTTTTGTAGCACATCAGGGGTTTGCCACATACTCGGGTCGAGTGAGAGTGACAGGGCAATCTTTTGCCATGCTTGCAGAACGGTTTCATGTTCTCGTTGTGAAACGGAAATGGACTTAACGAGTTGTTCTTGATCTTTTTTTAACTTCTCTAGTTCGATGCTTTCTTGTTGACCTTTTTCTGTTAAAGCGACAAGTTCGCTTTCTTTGGCTGATAATGCAGTTTGAGTTGCAGAGACATCGAGTGTTTGATACGCCTTGATGGCAGGGTGGTCAACGGATCCACACAGTGGACAGGCATCTCCTGCTTGTAAAGATGCGCGTAGATCATCCAGACTTCGAATACGTTGTTCTTGTTCTAATAGTTTTTTCTTATCATTGACTTGTTCTTTGACTTGTTTGAATTGCTCGCGTAGTTGAGTGAGGAGCTGATTTTGTTCAGTGATTCTTTTCTCAATCTGCGTGAGATTGCTTTGATCGCTCTCTTGCTGCGATGAGAGTGTTTTGAGCTTCGTTGCGTGAAGGACAAGATCTTTCAGCATGTGCAAATGCTGTTGACTGGTTTGCCATTGGTTGCGTAGTGTCGGTAAGGTTTGCCCTGCCAGAAGCGTATTTAGCCGACTTGTAGCCGTGTTGACTGCTTCGTTTTCCCGATTTTCGGCAGTTTTTGCAGCATGAAGTTTTTCGTTCTGTTGGATAATTTGATTATCCCGCTGACGAATTTCATCCTTTAATTTAGTGATCGCGGTATTTTGCGTTTGAAGGTCTGCTTTTAGTTTGGTTTGCTGTTCAAACTGTCCGCGCCATATTCCAAGCTTTTCTCCGAGCTGTGCATAATGAGTGTGCTTTTCACACCATTCTGTTTGTTGCTGTTGATCATCTAAAAGCTTTGACAGTTGTAATTGGTTCACCTGCACAATATGTGCAGAGATTTGATGCGCTTGCCAATGATGAGTGATCGACTGTTGCCGCAAATTCTCTAAGTCTTGTTGTACTGTCTTAAGAGCTGTTTGGGTGGTTGCGCAGAGTGTCTCTGATCGTTGCCAATCTTGAAACAGCGGCTTAATCGCTTCGGCAGGGATACTGTTTGCTAGCCGCGCTAGATCTGGTGCAGCGTTGTTGATGGCATCATTGGCGTTTTGCAGTGCTTGTTCTGCTGTGATTTTGTCTTTTTCTGATTGCGCTAAATCACGTCGCCATTGTCTGT
>CAYJUB010000037.1:0-10990 GCA_964373145.1 uncultured Moraxellaceae bacterium | reverse complement strand
CTTAATAAATTCACTGGTGCCATCCAACGGATCAACCAACCAAAATCGGTGCCATTCCCGACGCGAACTGACATCCGCAGACTCTTCTGATAGTACTGGAATATTGGGGGTCAATTTCTGTAATGCTGATTCAATAAAATCATGCGCCGCCATATCCGCAGCCGTTACAGGCGATGCATCATTTTTTGTTTCGATGTCGATAGAGCTTTGCAAATGATTATTATAAAATACTGTCAACAACTCGCCTGCTTGCTGAGTTATCGTAATGACCTGAGACAGTAATTGTGAAAAATCCAATACGGGTAATGAACGTGTACTGGCCATTTGCAAATACTCTTTATTCATAAATTTGTCCAGTCCAAGATAACAACATGGCAGATTTTAAAAGCAGTCTTCTTTAAGAATCTAGATGACTGTCTTGAACCTATATGCAGTATCTTTGCATAATCTCTATCCATACATAAAGGAATATTACAACATGACCATCAAAATTGATTGGGCACACATTGATACCGTTATGTTCGATATGGACGGCACACTCCTCGATTTAGCGTTTGATAATTTCTTTTGGCGCGAAGCCGTGATTGATGCTTGGGCCGACGCACAGCAGGTCACTCGTGAGTACGCCATTGAAAAACTTACACCCCTTTTTCGAGCCCAAGAAGGCAGCTTAAACTGGTATTCTCTGCCTTATTGGAGTGACACTTTACAATTAGACTTGCAAGCACTTAAAGCCCATCACAGCGACCTCATCTCATTACGCGCAGGCGTTCCGGCTTTACTAAGTACACTTAAATCTCATGGTAAAGAACTTTGGCTAGTCACTAACGCTCACCCACAAGCATTAGAAATTAAACTCAACAGAACTGGGCTTGGCGATTTTTTTACAACTATTATTTCAAGTCATGAATACGGTTTTGCAAAGGAACAAGTTAACTTTTGGTGTGAAATGCAAGAAACCAATCCTTTCACACCCTCTCGCAGCTTAATGATCGACGACAGTGAACCTGTCTTACACGCAGCTCAATCCTTTGGTTTGCATGTACTCGGTATTGAACAACCGGATAGCCAACTTCCTGCGAGAGAAAATCTCTTTCACCCAACACTCACCGATTGGTCTGAATTGGTGCAAGGTTTAACAGTATTAGACTAATCTCCCTACAAAATTAACGAAAATCGCAAACGAATCTGGATAAATATGAAGCAAGAAAAAACATCACAAGCCAACGCTCATTCGAAGCCTGAAACAGCGGTACGAATCGACAAATGGCTTTGGGCTGCACGCTTTTACCGTACACGTACCACAGCAAAAGATGCGATCGACGGTGGTAAAGTGCATTTCCAAGGTGAGCGAGTCAAGGTCAGTAAAGAAGTTCGACTCGGAATGGAGTTCACGATACGCCAAGGTTTTGAGGAAAAAACCGTCGTTGTGACCGCACTCAGCGTCATTCGAGGAAATGCGACATCCGCACAACTCCTTTACGAGGAAACACCAGCAAGCATCGCAAAGCGAGAACTTTTCCAAGCCGCACGCAAGCTCTCCAATCTTGCTCGCCCAGATCACCGTCCCAATAAGCATGAACGTCAACAATTACAAAAATTTAAAAATGCACATAGTCCAAATCGTGACGAAATCATTGATGATTTTTAAGTTGCATCCACGATAAAACTAAAATTTAAACTCATAAATATATCTTCAGGATTCTATTCAATTTATCGCCTTTTGGTAAAACTGTGATCGATTAGGCAATTTTTTTAATATAAAGAAGTAACAAGCCTACACTTCGTCACTTTTTTGAGCTATATTGTGAGTAATTGATGAATCAAT
This sequence comes from uncultured Moraxellaceae bacterium, assembly GCA_964373145.1. Lineage (GTDB taxonomy): Bacteria > Pseudomonadota > Gammaproteobacteria > Pseudomonadales > Moraxellaceae > Aquirhabdus. The sequence goes on along the minus strand of CAYJUB010000037.1, from coordinate 9,162 downwards.
AGCATTGTTATTGCAATGATATGCCTTAAGGATTGAGCTAAGTATTTTGATAATAAACAGTAACATGTTAAGCCGTTCTCTAGATGACCCAAGAACTCGCTTCAGCATTATTATTGAAAATACTTTAGTCAAATGGACCGCTAAATATTTTAAGAGTTAAGCGAGAACAACATGAATTTAAATATCATTAAGCTATTAAATGCTGACTTACCAACTAACTCACTTAAAAAGCTGTCATTAGTTGGCGAATCCAAGTCCGAAATGCAGACGTGGGTTGCAAGTTTATCAATGCTCAATGTTGGAGAAACCGCAAAGCAACTCTATACAACTCTACAAGAATTACTCATTTTAGATATTGCTGACGCGACGCGTTTTGAATTGATCGAAGCGCTACGCCCTGCCGTTTATACCATTATCGAATCGCTATCCAAACACTACATCAATCAAAACATTTTATTAGATGAACGCGCCGAACGCATCGCTGGTTTAGCACAACAGTTGCGTGTCTACACCGCAATGACCTACCGCACGATTGCAGTACGTACCGCAGAAGAACTACAAACACATACTTTCGGTTTATTTGCAGTGGGCAAAAAGAAAGTTCTACTCAATCTCGCTGCACAAGCCATTCATCGGGGACTGACCGAGTTTTTCCGCTTATCAGCAGAATCTAAAACACTTTATTTGCCTGTATATAAAGGGATGTGGCTCAGATTGCATGAGCTATTCCAAAAAGCACAATCTTTAGAGTTGAATAAATTTGCACTGCGTGATGAAAATCAAGCATATGGCAAAATACTGACCATTGAGCAAGCTTACCTACGCTCGATTTTCATGTCGGCCTGTAATACCAATAAATTGCGTCAAACTGAGATTAAAAAAATCAGTCAATTGAGTGAAATCTGGGTCAGTCTGGTTCGTATTTCATCAACACCAAGTGGTCGAGACTTATTCTTAGTTGATACAGCAATTGATGCACCACCGATGTACATTTCACAACTGAAGCAAATTAATGCATCAATGTATTATATTGACGTGCAAGAGTTGCTTAGCCATTTTGAAAATCTTGGTGGCGATCACGCAAAATTACTACATCCTTCAGAAGAAACATTGCTATCTGGCTCACTACGTTTGCATTTACTGCAAACCTTACGCGCACCAGCAGAACGCAGTACAGAAAGACATCCACATAATGGTGTGATCAATCTGTCATTAGGACTGATTGGCGCGCATTATCAACTTGCTGATCGTCAATCATTTGAAGATGTCATTCAAATCCAAGAGCTGATTTCCGCGACTGAGCTTCCAATTATTTCAGCTAACGCATCGCATGCGATTGATTTGAATTTCAACTCAAAAGATGATAACAAAGTCCGCCAAAATGCGACCCGTGAATATCTTGAAGCCTATCAGTGCCAGATCATTAACATCAGTTTAGGTGGTTATTGTATTCGTTGGGTTGGTACAACGCCGAACGTCCTCCGCAGTGGTGAATTGATTGCGATCCGTGAAAACGATGATGCCGAATGGAGTATTGGTCTCATTCGTTGGGTGCAGCAACAACTGAATTCCGGTGCTGAGTTTGGTATTGAAATTCTGTCTCAACGAGGCAAGGCATGCGGAGCTCGTGTGATTCGTCAAGACGGTTACTCAAGCGACTATATGCGAACGATTTTACTCCCTGAAATGAAAGAGTTGAACCGCACTGCCAGTATCATTGCACCTATTTTAGCGTTCAAATCGGGTCATAAAATATCAATTCGCCTCGGTGATGAGGAAGTTCGTGCACAGCTGATGCGAGAAATTGTGGTCACACAAAGTTTTAGCCAATTCGAATTTGTATTAACACAGCCCGATAAACTTAATCCAAATAGTGAATTGTCTAAGCACACGCAAAAACAAGAAACCCCAACAGATGCTTCGATCGCCGTGGCGACCAAAAGCAAACCACATGATGAGTTAGATGAAATTTGGGATACTCTTTAATCACTTATAAACCACAGACACAAATTGAACAGCCCATAGCACTATCGCTATGGGTATTTTGTCTATAAAATCGGAATTCTAATCCCATAATTTTCTAATATAAATGTCAGGGAGACGTTTGTTTAAGTTTGCAAATAGAGCACACTCAAGCAACCTCAGATATGAAATCAAAGGTTATAAATGAATGAGCAATAAGAGTGAAAGTTTGCGTTTGCTAGTCGTAGATGAATCACCTGCGATTGCTGAAGTACTAACAAATCAATTGAAATCCCAAGGTGTAGCGACACGTCTTCAAGTTCTGGATGACAAAGAAGAACTTGAAAAAGCTTTACGCCACGTTTGGGACATTATTCTATTTATTGCAGGCTATGACATCGCTTACGAAGATGTTCTTCGCCTCATACAGAGTAATGGGCAAGATTTACCACTTATTTTACTCCTCGATGACCTGAAAGCATTTGATCCAAACAACGGAGAAGATCCAGCCGAACCTGTACTAAAAGCATATAACGCAGGTGCTGTTGATGTGTTGCCAACCAATCACCCATTACAACTATCCTACTGTGTCAGACGAGAGCTATCCAACTTAGGGCATCGTCGTAGTAAACGTAACCTTGAGATGATGCTCGGTGATGCTGAGCGACGAAGCCAACTCCTCCTTAAAAACTCACGTACAGCCGTTGCTTACATTGATGAAGGCGTTCATATCTACGCCAATGAATCCTATTTAGAACTGTTTAATTACGAGTCTATCGATGAGCTAATGGGTATGCCTGTTATCGATCTCGTTGATAGTAAAGATTTACAAGAATTCAAAGAATTCATCAAAACTTACAGCAAAACAGGTCGTAATGACGCTGACTTTAATTTCAGTGGTATTCGCGCTGACAAAAGCCGCTTTGAAGCCATGCTACAACTTGCACCAGCCAGTTTCGAAGGCGAACCGTGTATTCAAGTGATCATTCAGCACCAAGCAGTCGCAGACACAAGTCACCTTGAAGCGCAGCTTGCTGCAGTTGAGCGTCTGGATATCTTAACGAATTTAGGGAATCGTAAAGCATTTGAGGAAGATCTCGAATCAACTCGCGATACCGCAATTAAATCCAAGCAACAACACGCTCTTCTTTTCACTAGCATTGATAACATCGGACAAATTAACGCTAGCGCTGGCTTAGCTGGTAGTGATGCAACCGTGATCAAAATTGCTGAGACGCTAAAATCTCAGTTTGCTAATGCACAAACCTACCGTTTCGGCGACTCAACCTTCGCTACGCTTGTCAACAACACTTCAACTGAAAGCATTACGGATATTGCTGAAAAAACAGCGGCATTAATTGCAAAACCGTTGATCAGTGTCGGTACACGGACAGTGCAAACGACGGTCAGTATCGGTATTGCCATGATTGGTGAGACTTCACCAAGCGGTGAAGAGTTATTATCTCGGGCATTCAATGCTTCGGATAAAGTTAAAATTCAGAATCAAGGGTTAGGCAATGGTATCAACCTGTATAATCCTGCCGAAAATGCGAATGAATCTGATCAAGCATTACGTGAACTGCTCGAAGACGCTTTAGAAAAAGGCAGTTTCAAACTGATGTTCCAATCAGTTTACGATACCGATAATGATGCGGCGCCAATGTTCGAAGTTTATGCACGCCTGCCACTTGCCAATGGCGAAGCAATGCTGCCAGAACAGTTCATGCCTGTTGCACATCGATTCGGTATGGAAAGTCGTCTGGATCGCTGGATTTTACTCAATGCCTGTAAACGCTTAAAAGCGCAGCAAGCGACTCATCCAAATACACGCTTAATGATCAATCTTAGTGCGGACTCACTTCAAGACTCCACATTACCACTTTTGATTGGCAAACTCGCTGGTGCAATTAGTCGCGGTGACAATAAGCCACTCACCTTACAATTTAATGAAAATGATGCGATCAGTTATTTAGAGCTTGCTCGTAACAATATTCTGCAATTCCAAGCCAATGGTTGTCAGGTCGCAATCAATAATTTTGGTTCGTCACTGAACGCAATGAGTTTATTGGATCATTTAAAAGTCGATTTAGTCAAAATTGATAAATCATTTGTTCAAGATTTGGGTAGTGATGAAAACTTCCAAGCGGTCAAAAAACTCACGAGCGATATCAAGGCGCATAATTCGCAGGTCATGATTGCTTATATCGAAACCCCTGTCGCTATGTCTAAAGCATGGTCAATTGGCGCGCGCTACTTACAAGGCTACTATCTACAAATGCCAAGTGAAGATATGGTATTCGATGGCTGATTTTTTAATCTGAGTAGGGCATTAAAATCTAAATACTTTAAATTCAGATTTTAATGCCCTAACTTTGTTAAACGTATATTGCGGCGTTATGCCTAACAACTTCGATCGTAGTACATGATCCTTTGCTCGCTTATCGAGCCAAACACCGAAAAAGTAATGCGCAAGTTCAGGATCCCTAATGTCAGCAGCAAGACCCTGTTTGCTATATAGACGAAATCCATGAGTTGGAAGATAAACGCCTATTAACGCATCGCCTGGTGATATATCAGGAATCGCAGAGGTCAACTTAATTTGCCAATCTTGGATTTTAACTGCAGCAATATCATTACCGTTTAATCTTTTCATTTCACTGATGACAGTTCTGACGAGTAGTCGGCGACTTATAGTGCGGTTATACGTCAGCTCTAACGCAAATGGCCTACTCATATCGAGTGGCGTTTTTTCAGTCCAAATTTTAGCATTGTAAATTTTGAATCCAAACCAATAAAAATCACCACTCCCTAAGACTTTAGCGTTAGGAAGCTCATCTCGCCAACAAGCAGCATGACCAGTCGTGACAATAAACATCGTTATAAAAACCGAAATAATGAATTGTTTTATAAAAACGAATTTCTTTTTTAACTTAATCAATGGATGATCACTCAAATCCTTTAAGTAATTTTATTGGAAAAATAATTTACCAATAGCACACCAATTTCACCGCAGGCGAAATAAAGGAGTAATTTATATTTGCATAAATTACTCCACAAAATACTGACCAAATATGAGCTATTTTTTGACGCTAAAGTCAATCTTGGGGACTTTATAAAGGAAATCGGAATAATTAAATCACTCATCGTCATAGTGAAAATACAAATCAAAATCAAAGGATAAATTAAGCTCAGCTATTTTTATGATAATTTCACGGCTCAATTTGATTTCGTTAGAAGTCGGAAATTTTGCGGTAGAGCCTAATCCAAACGACGTTTGATAATCACGACTCAACACATACAACTGTTCAGTATGTGGCTTTAATTTTGAAAGTAATGCTTCTAGATGAATTGCCAGCGGCTGTCCCTTGGCGTAAGGAGGTTTGTTCATACTGATATTCGCCAAAGGCAAGTTCTCCTGCATCCCAAGCATCATAAGTTCCCAGTTTATAGGTAAGAAAAAACTCTGTGATCTGCGCCACGGTATAATTTCCCGTAACAGTTAAATACGCAAACTCTTGCGTATCAAGCATATTCGTTGACATTATTTGAATCTCATTTTTATCAAATAAATCTAAAGCAACAACGTGATACCAATCATTAATTCACGACTAGAAAACACCACCAACCAATTCCTGAATAATTGCAAAATGGTCTTCAAACATCTGCTCAGAACGCAACTCACTTAGCGGTACCCAAAATGCACGCTTCGCATCATCGCCGCCAAGAACTTGCGGCAACGGCAATGTGTCATTCAGTTGAAAATAAAACCCTTGGGTAATTGATCGTCCTCGCACCGAACGAGTCGGTTCATCAAACGTTTGTTGTGCTTTATAAGCAGCTCGCCAGTCTGCATCGGATAAAGACACATTGGTCTCCTCACGTAATTCGCGTAAACAAGCATTAAAGAGTGTCTCATCAGGGTCAAGAAAACCGCCGGGTAACGCATACAAGCCTCGACCAGGCAAACCGCCCCGCTCGATCAACAAAACATGATTTGAATGAACGACGACTGCATCGACAGTCACAAAAGTCGGAGGAAAAGGGGCTAATGCCCATGATTTCTTGTAATCAACAATATAGTTCGCTTCTTCTTGCAATTTTTGATAGTCAACCGAGTGCATGAACTTGCTTAAAACAGTCAACGTACTTTGAGGCACGACCTCAAGTGTTGGCAATTGACCTAATAAATACGCATCACGATTAGGTGTTGCAGAAATCCCCCGATAGCTCGGAACGGAAACTGGCTCCCAATTTGGGAAAAGCGATAAATAATAAGAAGTCTGGTCTTTATAATGTCCAACCAATCCAATTTTTATTGATGCTTGATCGCCTGTGACGGATTGCACAGCCTGCTCGACCGATGTGACCCAACCTGCGTCGTTGTACAGAACATCGACCAAAGGGACGCAATTGATACGAGCCGCCTCGTCAGCATCAAAAGCAGACAATACCATCTGTACACGCTCGTCAAAATTGAATGGATTACGTGTACTGCGAGGTTGTTTTGCTGAACCAATCAGCAAAATAACTTGCTTACTTTGTGCCAACGCAGTCTTAATGACGGCCAAATGCCCAACATGAAAAGGCTGAAAACGACCGATAAAAACTAAATAGTCAAACAAAGATCAACCCTCTTCTTTTTTATACACAATGAAATCTTAGCTTAACGGAACAACGCGCATGACTTCTTCAAGCGTCGTCTGCCCTTCCGCAATACGACGCGCACCTGCAAGTCTTAATGGCTGCAATCCTTCGCGATACGCTTGTTGTTTAATCTGGGTTAAGCTGCCGCCATCACCAATAATGCGTTTCATTTCAGTGGTGAGAATGAGAATTTCATAAACCCCCATGCGTCCACGATAACCTGTGCCACGGCATTGTTCACAGCCAACTGCTTGATAGATTTTTGCGGGTGGCTCACTTTTCCACGGACTCACCAATTGATTCCAAACTTCCACATCTGTCGGAACTTGCGTCTTACAATCAGGGCATAATGTCCGCACGAGACGCTGTGCCATCACCCCCAAAATTGTTGCCGCAGTTAAGAATGGCTGCACGCCTAAATCATGCAATCGGGTCAATGAACTTGGTGCATCGTTGGTATGTAATGTCGTTAGAACCAAATGTCCCGTTAATGCCGCCTGAATGGCCATGTCTGCAGTTTCATGATCACGCACCTCACCCACCATAATAATATCAGGATCTTGGCGCATTAACGCCCGAACACCTTCGGCAAAACCCAGCTCCATCATGCTCTGTACCTGCATCTGATTAAAACTCGGTTCGATCATTTCAATCGGATCTTCAATCGTACAGACATTCACCTGATCGGTTGCCAGTTGCTTTAATGTGGAATAAAGCGTTGTGGTTTTACCTGAACCCGTTGGACCCGTCACCAGAATGATGCCATTCGAATGTGACGCCATTTTCTTCCATTTAGCGAGGTCATCCCCCGTCAAACCCAGCTGTTCAAACGAGCGCACCAACACTTCTGGGTCAAAAATACGCATGACCATCTTTTCACCGAACGCAGTGGGTAAGGTCGATAAACGTAATTCGGTTTCTAGGCCTTTTGGGGTGCGTGTTTTCAAACGACCATCTTGTGGCTTACGCTTCTCGGCGACATTCATACGTCCGAGAATCTTAATCCGCGATACGACCGCCAATAAAATCGGCCCAGGCATGTCATAGACGGTATGTAATACACCATCGATACGAAAACGCACTCGACCAGCCTCACGGCGTGGCTCTAAGTGGATATCACTCGCACGCTGGTCAAACGCATATTGCAGCAACCAATCGACAATCCGTACGATATGTTGATCATTTGCATCAGGATTTTGCATATCGCCGAGTTGCAATAATGCTTCGACGCCTTTTGCTGTGGCCTCACTCCCACCACTGCCTTTCGCACCCGCAATCGCACGCGTGACTTGATAAAATTCAGCGAGATAGCGCGTCAACTGCAAAGGACTCAGCATCACTCGTTTAATTTTTCGTGGCTTGAGCGTATGCGCGAGATTCTCTAACCAATCTTCATAAAAGGGCTGGTCTGTCCCAATCGTAACTGTCTCAGCATCAACCGCAACTGCCAAAATCTGATGACGCTCAGCGAACTCAAGTGACATCACCGCAGTCACCGCTGGTACATTCACCTTGAGAGGATCAATTCGATAGAGAGGAAGACCTGCTTTATTGGCAAGCCAGTTTGTGAGGACTTCAACATTCAACTTAGGCGGTAAATTTTGTCCTGCTGGAGGCGCAAGATCGGTTAAATTAAAGTCAGCAATGATGAGCAGCGGATGCCAATGCATCTGCTCTTTGCGTCTGGCAGTTGTGGTCACTAAATTTACATCGCGCTGGGTAATGCGACCATCTGCCATTAACTGGTCTAAACACCAACGCACATCGACCTGAATTGAAAACTTCTTCTTCGCCGTCATCTCATACATTCCATGTCAATTTTTACAAAAACATTATTCTAAAAAAATTTTATCTTCACTTTTTAACGACTGTTTCAAATCGCGCTATCGCGCCGTTAACTCTTTGATCCAAATTTCGCCAGACTGCACACCGAAACGAATATTCACACGATCATAAGACATTCCATAGTCGCGCAGTGCATCTTCTTGGTAAGCTGGACGTGGATCGAGCGCAAGTAAGCCTTCGATTAAAGGTAATTGATGATTATCTAAAATACCGAGTGAAATCAGCTGATGTTTCTGCCACAACGCTGCACGAGTCCAATATACAGGATGCACCTCTGGTGCTTCTACAGCAAAACCGCTCACTGCGGTTGAAATCGCATCGCTATAAGCAATATATGGTTTTAAATCAATCAATGGCGTGCCATCAACCAAGTCTGGCCCGATAATATGCAATCGCACTCGGCCATCGACTACCTCAATCCGATCTAATTTGACCGCAGATAATCCAAGCGGTGCAGGTCGATACATACTCCGCGTTGCAAACACGCCAATTTTTTCATTGCCGCCTAAACGCGGCGGGCGAATTTGAGCGCGAAATGATACAGGTGCGTCATCAGATTGAGTCGATGGTTTTGCTTCACGATTCTGATGAAACTGCCAAATCAGCCATAAATGACTAAAACCTTCCAACCCTTCAAATGCTGCAGGCTGATCATAAGGCGAAATAAACTCAATAATGCCCTCTACCTCGACCAAAATTGGTTTACGTGGC
>CAYJUB010000036.1:0-11183 GCA_964373145.1 uncultured Moraxellaceae bacterium | reverse complement strand
GGGCTCTACCATTTGCTTATTTTTCTGCACAGCCTTGTGCGATTGATCCATCACTTGATTCTCATCTCATCATTCCTTTGATCAAGATATGCTGACTCATGCACTTCATGGCCAGTATGACTTGTTCATGCGTCTACAGCGACGACCTCATTGATCGTAACACAAGAAAACGGCTTGTGGACATGTATCGACTGACGAGTGAATCCACAGAGCATCGCGGTCAAAATAGATTCAGTGCGCTTTTTTTTGTACATTTGCGTGATCTAACAATGATGTTTATAAAGTGAACAATACTTAGGCAAGAATAATAGGCAATATAGCGCCAACAAATCGTTTCAGCAGTCGTTCAATCATTGCAGTGATGCAGGATTGTCATGGACGAATAAATCATATTAATGAATAGGGATATTTTAATGAAAGCTATTTTGCACACTTTATTATTGGCTGGCGGCTTAGCGGCAGCGAGCGCGGCATCCGCAGCAACGTATCAACTTTGCAGCACGACAGGTTGCAGTACTGGCGGTAGCGCGATTGCGTGGACTTCTTATGCCAAAACCCAATATCCACTTGTGCTTGCTCATGGCATCATGGGTTTCTCATCAGTCGTGGGTGTTGAATACTTTTATGGTATTGCCCCTGATTTGACTGCAAATGGCGGTAAAGTGTTTGATACTCAAGTGTCATCTCTTGATTCTTCTTATGTGCGTGGCGAGCAGTTACGTAGCCAAGTTCAGATCATTCGTGCGATTACGGGTGCAGCCAAAGTGAATCTAATCGGACATAGCCAAGGTGCGATGGATAGTCGCTATGTGGCGGGTGTGATTCCTTCTCAAATTGCTTCAGTCACTTCTGTTGGCGGCGTAAATTTTGGAACGCCAGTTGCTGATGCGGCGGCTCAGGCATTCGGCATTCCGGTCATCGGTTCGGTTGTTGGTGCAGCGAGTTCAACGTTGTTGAATGCAATTTTTTCATTAGTCGGTACGGCTTCTGGACAAACGTATAACCAGAATTTAAAGGCAGCGATGAATCAACTCACGACTGCAAGCGCAAAAACCTTCAACGCGCAATTTCCTGCGGGCGTACCGACGACTGCATGTGGTCAAGGCGTACAAAAAGCATCGAATGGTGTTTCTTATTTCTCATGGGGCGGCACAAGTCCATTGACCAACGTGCTTGATCCATTGGATTATTTGTTCACACCGACTTCATTTATTATTCCAGGTGCAAGTGATGGGATGGTGCCAAAATGTTCGCAACATTTGGGTACGGTACTTCGTGATGATTATTCACAGAATCATGGCGATCAAGTGAATCAAGTGCTTGGCTTAGTCAATATTTTTGCAGCAAGCCCAGTGACCATTTATCGTGGACAAGCAAACCGTTTGAAAAATCTCGGTCTATAATTCGCGGCTTTGAGTCGAAAAAGGATAGCTTGGCTATCCTTTTTTTTGCTTTGAAGTCTTCCCCTTGAAGGGGATGAGAAGCACTGCTTCGCAAGAGATGGGGATGCTTTTGATTTTTGCTGTTAAAAGCAACCCCCATCCCGACCTTCCCCCTCATGGGGAAGGAGACAAGCATTTTTTTATAACTACGGCTTTGCATCTTCCGCCCGATAACTCGGCGTTTTCCCCGCCTGCATCTTCGGCGCAGTGCCATCTTTATTCTGTTTAATCCGCAGCGCACCGATCAATGACAACACATGATGCACATTCAGATTGGTCTGCGCGCGCGTCGCGGCGACATAGAGTAAACGTAACTCTTCATCGGCAATTTGCACTTCGTTTTTATTAATCTTATAGCTGTAATCATCTTCCAACTGGACGTTGTGCCACTCCAAACCTTTGGCTTTATGCGCCGTCGAAATCACATAATCAGCAGAAGCAACGGGCGTGATTTTGAGCAGGGCTTTTTTCAGCGGATCAGTACCGTGATCATCCACCAATTTGACCAGCGATTTGATGTCATTGCCATCATGCGTTTCGCAGTATTCATGCACATCTTGCCAACTAGAAAACCAAGCCAGTTCGGGCGCATCAAACACCCGTCGCCCAGCTTTGAGTGCCGCCGCACCTTCAACAAATTTCAGTAAACGTTCAGAATCGGCTTGCAAGGCGATTTTGTCGCCATTGACCAAACCTGAGAGAAGTAGGGACATCGCACGGGCATTGGTACGGCACAACACCGCATTTTTTACGCCCATCCGCGGTGATAAATCGATTTTGGATTGCTTGGTTGGTTCACCTTCCAGCGGAATGGTTTCTTTGAGTTCGCGCAAAAACACATTCGCCACATCCGCAACCGCATCGCCAAAACGGAATGAACGCGTTAGCCGCGTCGCCGTCAGCGGCAGTTGCTGCATCGCATTGACTGCGCCGCGCCACGCGTAAATTTGTTGATGCGCGTCACCGACATAGATGACTTGCGCGCGTTGTTGCTTCATCAGCACGCCGAGCATCAGTGGATCAGAATCTTGCGCTTCATCAAACAACACATAATCGACAGGAATAATTGGATCAGACAGCGCCCAACATTTCAGGTAAATGTCATGACCAATGCCCGCCTGATGACGCGGATCAATCGAATCTTGCCAGCGTTTTTCCACATGCGGAAACAAATGCATACGCAGACTTTCGGCATCATCGGGATGTAGCCATTCGGGCAGTTCGAGATGACGCGGTGCTGGATGTTGCGCATTGGTCGCGCAAAAACGACTGACGGCATTGCTAATAAAACTCGCCTGACGACTCGGCGTCAGCGTGAAATGCTCAAAGCGATTTCCCAACATGCGCCGAATTTTCATCGGATTGAGTTGATATTCTTCCGCCATGCGTGCAGGGCTCATGCGCGGCAATCGCAACTTGTCGGTGATCGCACGATTGACGTGACGATATGCGAGCGAGTGAAAAGTACGGCAATCGACATTGCCATGAAAACGTCCTTTGGCCTGATCGGCAATCACTTTATTAAAGGCGAGATACAGCCCTTTTTTCTGCGGCATTGCCTCAGCAATCAGTTGCAGCGTCGTGGTTTTACCACTGCCAGCATAGGCGATGATTTTGAAGGATTGATTGCGTCTGGCTTGTTCAATCGCCAGATTTTGCTCTTCGGTAATCTGATACGGCTTGGATGACGGATGCGCGGAAGCATTGGAAGGGTTTACGGATTGATTCATTTTAACTTATGCGCCTTTACGGCGTTTTTCGAGCAACCGTCCAAAAAGTAAACCCACTTCAAACAACAGCCACATTGGAATAGCCAGCATGGCCATACTCATCGCGTCAGGTGGGGTAATAAACATCGCAATCGCGAAGCAACCGACGATGATATAACGGCGTTTCGCCACTAAAGAATCAACGGAGACAATCCCTGAGAGGATCAATAATAACGTGGCAATCGGAATCTCAAAGGTGATGCCAAAGGCCAGAAACAGCTTTAAACAAAAATTTAAATACAGATTAATATCGGTCATCGGCACCACGTTTTCCGGGGCGATGTGAATAAAAAAAGTCAAAATCGACGGCAAGGTAATAAAAAACGCAAATGCGATGCCAGCATAAAATAAAATAATACTGGAAACCAACATGGGAATCGCGATTTTACGTTCGTGTTTATACATTGCGGGTGCAACGAATTGCCAAATCTGATGGAGCACATACGGCATCGCAATCATGATCGCCACATAAAACGTCAGCTTAAACGGCGCCATAAACGTCGAGGTAATGTCGGTCGCAATCATCGTTGCATTGGCGGGCAACTGCGCGCGCAGTGGCACAGACAACATCTGATATAAGTCAGGCGCGAAGTAGGCGAGCGAGATGAAAATCAGGATGACGCTGGCAAAAATCCGAATCAAATATTTACGCAGCTCAATCAGATGCGCAGTAAACGGCATCTCATCGAGATCGCTGACTGGCTCAGTAGAATTGGGTGGCGGTAAAAGATCGGTCATAGCGGCGCAGCGTCAATAAGTTGTTCGATATCTATGGGTTGTGCAGCTGTAATCTTGTTTTTTAGCTTTGTATCTTTCGGCAAATACGGTGCAGTTGGAATCAGTGACATCATTGGGGGCACAAAGAAAAAGTAATAACGTTGCGCCGCAGATTTGATCGGCGCTTCAATGCCATGCGCCCACTCCGTATTTTCAAAAGCATTGCTATCCGTATTTGTTGAATTGATTGGATAAATACTATGCTCTAAGTCGCGCAGATCGGTCGCAAAGTCATCCTTTGCTTCACTAATCTTCGCCAGTTCATCTTTCATTTTTTGGCGCATTTCAGTTAAATGCACTTCATTGGCAATTTCCGCTTGGACGTTTGCGACTGTACGGCGAATGCGCCCATACCAAGCACCCGCCATGCGCGCCGCGTGCGGGAGCTTTTCGGGGCCGAGCACAATGAGCGCTACGGCACCGAGTAATAACAGCTCACTTAAACCAATATCAAACACGCGATTGTCGTCTCTTTAAAATCAATTTTTAAATCAATGGGTTTTGTGCTGAATCAGACTTTGTCTTTTTCATTCTCAGTCCGTTTGACTGCACCTTCGACCGTGCGGTCTTGCTGTTCTTTATCCAAGCGCGCTTGTTCTTCAGGGTCTTTCATCGATTCTTTAAAACCTTTGACCGCGCCGCCCAAATCTTTGCCCAGATTTTTGAGTTTGGATGTCCCAAACACCAGAATAATCACAACCAAAATCAGAATAATGTGTGCGGGAGATAAGCCAAGCATGGGTGAACTCTCTATGTGTAATGAATCAATGAATAATAAGATACATCATCTTTAAGCCATGAGTGCTGTTATTGCTCACGCGATGCTTTTTCAACCAAACCTGATAAATCAAAGCGACGAGCTAACTCATCTAACACGGCTTGTGGTGGGACATTGAACTGCCCAAGCATCACGATCGCATGAAACCAAAGATCTGCAGTTTCATAGATTAAATCTTGTGTATCTGTTTCGCTCGCATCTTTGGCTGCCAACACAGTTTCAAACGCTTCTTCGCCGACTTTTTCCAAAATCTTGTTCAAGCCTTTATGGTACAGGCTTGAAACATATGATGAGCTTGGATCAGCATTTTTGCGTTCTTGGACAATGCGTCCCAGTTGCGCGAGCACATCAATCGTTTCATTTACCGCAGTTTGATCCGCGTGGCAATGGGTGTGATGAGCGTCCTGCGCCGCTGAACCGTAAATTGCTTCGGGGTCTTTTTTGACCGCATCGACAATTTGCCAGCCTTCAGGCGTGAGCACTCTATAGAAGCAAGATTCGCGCCCAGTATGACAAGCGATGCCGCCTTTTTGGGTCATTTGCAGCACAATCACATCACCATCACAGTCGAGACGGATTTCATGCACGTCTTGGGTATGCCCAGAACTCTCGCCTTTATGCCAAATCTTTTGGCGTGAACGTGAGAAATAAACACCCTGCTGACGTTCTGCCGTCAGCAATAATGCTTCTCGATTCATCCATGCAACCATCAAGATGCGACCTGTTTCGCGGTCTTGTGCGATCGCTGGAATCAGGCCGTGTGCATCGAATTTGACCTCATCTAGCCATGGGGTTGTAGCGGCAAGTTGCATGAAAAAAGCTCATTGTTGAAAGAGATAATATTAGGCTTATATTGTAGGGGATGTTGCGCAAGTTGTGTGGAGAGATTGTCGTGATCCATGATGTGGATTGTTTGTGATGCGTTTTTCGCCACCCGTTATCGCGCGTTTATTCATATCAAAATGACATATTGTACGCAGACAATATTGAATTGTATGGTAATAATGCGACATGCGTGTTTACCGATGGTTCAAGGTCCAAATTTGATGAGTTTGATATGAAAAAAAATGAATTATTACCACAAAATCAGATGGTTCATCTCGTTAAGTGGTGCTTCATTCTGCTATTCGTTGCTGCTGTTTTTTGCTTAATTTGGGTCGTGTTGAATCCCTATTTTGTTTATTTGGATATGCCACAAGGCGTTACATTTATTGTCGTTGCTTGCTGTATTGCGCTGCCTTGGTCATGGCAAGCCGCGGTCAGCAATCAAAAAAATCAGATCATTGCGCAAGAGCTCACGACCCAACAGCACAATCCAGACTCTAAAGTCGTCGCTGAGCCATCGAAGCCGAAGTACATGGCGCTATTTTGGTGCATTTGCGTGCTTATAGGCCTTTATTTCCTCATCTATGGCGCAGATCGATTGGATAAAATCAATCAGCTCAATCAGGCCCAAGAACGGGTGACCACTGAAATGGAACAAGATTGTACTGAGCAATGTGCGCTCTATGGCATTGAGCTGAATGATTTGATGGGTCCAAAGATTGTCCACGTGAAGACCTATGAGACGCATAGTGGTAAACACGATTATATGTTTTCATGGCAATCCAAAAAGCCAGCGGTACAAGTGACAGGTCGGCTTTATAATTTTGATGGTGAAAACTGGGTGAAGCCGCAAGCGATTGATTTGAAATGGAAGGGAAATCCGCTTCCGTCCGTGATTGCTGAGGAAAATGATACCAATCCTGAAGATTTTGCGCCGCATTACACGACCATGCGTGATGATTTCAATACGGTTTTTGAGCAAGCTGAACCTGAAATCAATAATGCCTTTATGCGCGCAAAATTATCTGCACCGAAGCTGCGCGGTAAAGTCGTAGTGCATGTCATGATTAATTCCTATGGACAAGTCACCGCCGCAAATATTGACGCCAGTGAAATCGAAAACGCTGAATTTGAAAATAACCTCATCCATATTGTGAAAGGTTTAGAATTTAAGTCAGGCGAGTTTGCTGATCTGGAAAAAAATTACACGTTCTACTTTAAATAAACCGACCTCAATCAGTCCAACATCAGACTTTTGTAATTTCAAAACAAGGAAAAAATAATATGGCTGTCACCGATCATCCGATTTCAAAAACATCCGTAGTTGAAAAGCCACTATTGGTGCAAATCAGCGGCTATGCCTTGCTGGTTGTCGCGTTTGTTTTGCTGGCGCTTGCTGCGCAATCGTTTATTCAAACCGAAGAGCCAACGGCACTGTCTATTTCGTTATTTGTCATTAGCATGTTGATTTTTAAAGGCATGTCAGTGATTGCGCCGAATGAAGCCGTGATTACCACGTTTCTCGGCACCTACATGGGCACGATGAAAAAAAGCGGTTTGCGTTGGGTTAATCCATTTTATAGCAAACAGAAAATCAGCCTTCGCGCACGCAACCTGAACGGTCAAGCACTCAAAGTAAATGATAAAAGCGGTAATCCGATTGAGATTGCAGCGGTTGTGGTATGGCAAGTCGATGACACAGCGCGTGCGACTTTTGATGTCGATGATTACGCGATATTTGTGAATATTCAATCAGAAGCGGCGGTGCGTAAGCTCGCAAGTTCGTATGCGTACGATCATGGAGAAGATGATCACGCAGACGTGACGTTGCGCGACAGCACGGGGCTGATCAATGAGTACTTGGAGCAGGAATTGAATGCACGTTTAGCGCGCGCAGGTGTGATTGTGACTGAGGCACGCATCAGTCATCTCGCCTATGCGCCAGAAATTGCTCAAGCGATGCTTCAACGTCAGCAAGCTGCTGCGATGATTGCAGCTCGTCGTCAGATTGTCGATGGTGCGGTCGGTATGGTTGAAATGGCGTTGCAACGTTTGGAAAGCAAAGGCACGGTAACGCTGGATGCAGATCGTCGCGCGGCATTGGTCAGTAATCTACTGATAGTGTTGTGTTGTGAGAAGAGCGTCAGTCCGATTGTGAATACCACGTCTGCTTGAAGATTTGAAGTCTTCCCCTTCAAGGGGGAGATTTAGAGGGGGATGGTTTTAGATATTCAGAAAAACCACCCCCTTCCCGACCTTCCCCCTGAGAGGGAAGGAGAAAAGCATTTTCTTTAAAAAGGCGTTTAACTTAATCAGTTAAGCGCCTTTTTTACGTCTGATATACAACACCTTTTCCACACGCGCGACAATCTTGCCATCTTCACCGAAGATTTCAATCGGGTAGGTACGCAATACAGGTTCATTGTTTGCCGCAAGCCCACGAATTAACTCGATTTCTTCATTCGGCAATTCAATGCGTGCCTTCACGCGCCCACGACCTGGTGCGATGAAGTCAATGCTGGCGGCTTTGTCCCACACCACATGATCTTTGCCTAATTTATGCAATAACAGCAGCATATAAAACGGGTCGATCATGGCGTATAAACTGCCACCAAATTGAGTGCCGACCGCGTTTTTGTTCAGTAGCGTCAGGGGCATTTCGATTTGTACGATGCCTGCATCTAAGTCTAATTCGGTCGTGCGAATGCCTGCGCCGAAATACGGCACGTAGGCATTGAGCCAAAGGCGGGCAAATGTCGAATTGCTTTTTAGATTCTTGAACATGAGGCGATTCCAACTGTGAAGAAATGACTGTGAGGCGTTGTTTACCCACTGTACTGAGCTTTTTAGCGATCTGATTTCATGACACAATAAGTCTGAATTCGAATCGATGCACCTATTAACCATGAACAGATCAGTCACAGATCGTGATGAGCCAGAACAAGAAGTTGGCGCGAGTGAGGCGGCGTGTCAGTTATGTGGGCGCACGCAGTTACCGTTGACGCGGCATCATTTGATTCCGCAATCACGACATAACAAGGGGCGCACGCAACGTTTTTTTGAGAAGGATGAGATGTTGTTTCGGATTGCGTTGTTATGCCGTCCGTGTCATTCGCAGGTGCATGCGGTGTTGGATAATGCGACGCTGATGCAGCAATACAATACGGTTGAGGCGTTGGCTATGCATCCTGATATTGCGAAGTTTGCGGCGTGGATTGCGACGAAGCCTGTGGGGTTAAAGGTGACAGTGAGGCATAAGAAGTGATTGAAGGTTAGGGTGAAAGCTCTTGTAGGATGGGTTTTAACCCATCAACAGCAGATGTTTAATGGATGTAGTTGAGTTTTCTCACAAGTACAGAGCGATGGGTTAAAACCCATCCTACGATTTCTACGATTTCTCAAAGTTTATCGAATCGTTCATCCAAAATATTTGTATGTTGCTGCATCCGCTTCAATATTTCATAAGTATGTATTCGTTCTTTGAGCAAATCGATACGCGTACGTGACTTGAATATACTAAAAATCATTGTAATAGCAAGTAACGTTGTAGCAGGTATGATAGCAGTATAAATTGGGATCAAAGCTATCGAGGCAAGTGCTAAAAAAACAAAAAAAATGTGTGATTGCTTGGCAGATTTTTCTTTTTGTTCAATTTCTTTTTTTGTAAGCAAAATCCAGTTTTCAAATTCTTGATTTTCGACCATTGAAATATTCTCTATAATTTATGAGCGTTTGATTTTAATGTGACGGCCGTTGATGAATTTGTAAGTTATCGCTTGGTATATAGTTTTGTACATATCGGTATGAGCGACATTATGCAGCCAATACCAAACAGAATCGGCTCATAGTTACCGCTTGGCTCTTTATACCACATACTCGCTATGGAAACTGAAGCCAATAAAAGAACCCCTTCAATTACCCATATTGCAGTTTTTAAGCGAGAAGCTTCATTATTTCGCCTTAGTTTTTCTGATATTAAATTCAGTTCGTTTTGAAATTTAGCTAAATCAGATGCCATGCCAGCTTCTATCTCTGGAAGCATGCGCAGATAGAGGTCGGGTTTACCCGCAATATTTGTAGACGTTTGGAAGTGGGCAAGAACTTCTTTCTTGTATGATTCATGCGCGACCTTAACGGACTTTTGGACTTTAAGTTCTAACTCTGGATGATACGTCAGAGAGGCTTCATGCAAGTAATTTATTGATTCTTTGTATAAGAGTTTATTTACGTCTGAAATATA
This sequence comes from uncultured Moraxellaceae bacterium, assembly GCA_964373145.1. Classification (GTDB taxonomy): domain Bacteria; phylum Pseudomonadota; class Gammaproteobacteria; order Pseudomonadales; family Moraxellaceae; genus Aquirhabdus. The sequence goes on along the minus strand of CAYJUB010000036.1, from coordinate 1,352 downwards.
ATCCATAGTTAGTTTTATAGTATTTCCTGACCTGAGCATGCCATTGGCAGAATGTTCTGCCATCATGAGTCGTATTTTCTCTTCAACAGTTGATATTAAGTCACTAACAAGCAGCCTTAGTTTTTCTTTTAGATTTTCTTCAATTTCAGGATACATATTATTCTCATCGATAACCCTACGTATCTTATTCATCCTTATTGAAAAATAAGACACTCTTCTGAAAAACGCCAACTGCTAAAACTAACCCTGCTTTTCCATCGCCTGAATTTCTTGTCTGATCTGCTCTTGAATCCACGTTTTAAGTTCAGCGCGAATTGGGTCGAGTGCACGTTCAATGACTTCGTCGGCTTGTTTGAGTAAACGTTGCTCTAATTCAACTAAGGTTTTCACAGGTAGCGCTGATTTGACAGGCGTCACTTCGTTGCTTACAACGTCCTTTGCAATGGGTGACTTTGGTTGCGGCACAAAATGATCTGGATCAGCAAGTTGATCACTTTGCCATTCATCGAAGTCGGTTTTCGGGTCAAGGAGTACACAGACATTATTCAGGTCACGTAAGAACTGTTGTCGAATGGCTTTCTCAGCAGATAGCCAGCGGCTCGGAAAATTTGCACCAAGTTGTAGGGACATACGGCTCTCTCTCAAACTTTATTGAAACATCGATCAGTCATTTGATCTGATGCGTGGTCGGCGTAATGCCTTGTTGTTTATATCCTTTAAATCTCTCGCGTCCTGCGGCTTTGGCGGCATCATTCGCTTCAATAATTTCGAGAACACGGTCAAATTGTGCGGCATCAACCGCGTCATTGGTTAAATTCAAACAGCCAACTTTCTGCTCAGACTTCAAAAACGCATCAGGAATGGTCAACCCTAAACAAATCCGTGCTTTGGGATCATCAATTTCATGCGGCACAAAACTTGAGGCTTGGAACGTCCACAGCAGTTGATCAAAACGTTCCATTGCATCATGCGATTCACACAAAACAAACAGCGGTAACCCTTCTTGCAAAGCCCGTTGGCAGAGACGACAGGCAAATGCTTCACGATTCGCCTGTACATCATTCAACAAATAAAAACTAACTGCGCTCGTCACAGCGCTTATACGCCCGCACGTTTACGCAGGAATTGCATGAGCAACGGTACAGGACGACCTGTTGAACCTTTATTGGCACCCGTCGTATTTGCCGTACCCGCGATATCCAAATGCGCCCAACGATATTGCTTGGTATAACGCCATAAGAAACACGCCGCAGTCGTCGCACCTGCAAAACGTCCACCGATATTCGCCATATCTGCAACTGGAGAATCGAGTAATTCTTGGTAATCTTCGAGCAGTGGTAAGCGCCAGACGC
>CAYJUB010000035.1:0-11224 GCA_964373145.1 uncultured Moraxellaceae bacterium | reverse complement strand
ACAAAAACGCGATACACTTAAGCCACTTGTTATTTTGACTGATTAATTCACCGATATCGTTATGACGAACTCTACTAAAACACGCGTACTTACTGGTATTACCACGACTGGCACACCTCATTTAGGTAATTATGTGGGCGCGATTCGCCCTGCGATTAATGCCAGCCTTGATCCGAATGTGCAATCCTATTATTTCATGGCGGATTTGCATGCGCTGATCAAAAGCCAAGATCCAGTGCGCATTCAGCAGTCACGTTTAGAGATTGCGGCAACTTGGCTTGCGCTTGGTTTAGATCCGACCAATGCAGTGTTTTATCGTCAATCAGATGTGCCAGAAACGACTGAGTTGATGTGGTTACTGTCGTGCGTTTGCGATAAAGGTCGTATGAATCGTGCACATGCTTACAAAGCAGCGGTTGCAGATAATCAAGCTGAAAATTCGGACGATGATAAAGGCGTGACGATGGGGTTGTTTAGTTATCCCGTACTGATGGCTGCAGATATGTTGTTGTTTAATGCCAACAAAGTACCTGTTGGACGCGATCAGATTCAGCACATCGAAATGGCACGCGATATGGCAACGCGGTTTAACTATTTATTTAAAGATGAGTTCTTCACGATTCCTGAAGCTGTTGTTGATGAAACTACGGATGTGTTGGTCGGCTTAGACGGTCGTAAGATGTCAAAAAGTTATAACAACACGATTCCACTTTTCTCAACTGAAAAAGAGTTGCTGAAATTGGTGCGTAAAATCACCACGAATTCACTTGAACCGGGTGAGCCGAAAGATTCTGATAATTGTTCGTTGTTCCAAATTTACAAGGCGTTTGCCAAGCCAGATGAAGTGGCGGCGATGCGAGTGAAATACCAAGAGGGTATTGGTTGGGGCGCGGCAAAAACGGAAGTGTTTGAGTATTTGAATCAAATGCTGTCTGCACCACGCGAGCGTTATGTCGCGTTGATGCAAGATCCAGCTGCGATTGAAAAAATCTTGATTCAAGGCGCGGCGCGTGCGCGTGATGAGGCTTCGCCATTTATGGCGCGTTTGCGTCAGGCGGTTGGTTTAGGGCGTTTTGCTTAAGTTTTAGTATTTAATAGATGTTGGGGCGACCTAAGGTCGCCCGTACATTCTTAACGTATTCATTTAGATATTTGTAAAAACCATTTGTCATCATCGTGTGACATTTACGAGTTAGCCTTACATAACACCATCATTTCTCCATATTTCCTGCTGTTTTAGTTGCCATGATATTGGCGTTATCTGAACGATAAATTTGAATAAAATTTATACTCCTGTTTTGTCTTTCTGTTTTTGTATTTATCGTTTCTTAAAATGCTTATGAAAATTGATGCTGATGGTTCATGTTGTTTTTATTGAACGATTTATCAATGATACACAGGCTTAAAAATTGCTTTCGTTCGTTGTATGCTTTAAATCAAGACGCTTTCCTAAGCGCATGTATTTATTATTTTTGTCTACGTTACTGTTCTTTATATTGAGCTTGTTATGTCACTCGAACCACAATTGGGCACTCCGTCTCTAGTTGCCATTGAAAATCACTCATCGCAACCGAACGCGCCTCAAACGCCTAAGTCGGGTTGGAAACGTGCGTTGAAATGGATTATGTTTGCGCTGATTGTGCTGGTGATTTTGGTTTTCACATGGCGACATTTCCATACTGGTAAAGAGGCTGGCCAAGCGGGTGGGCAAGGGAAACGCGGCGGTAAGAATCAAGTCATGCCTGTTCAGGTGAAAACATTAACAGCAGGTGATCTGAATATTTTCATCAATGCATTGGGTAGCGTTGTACCCAGAAGTTCTGTAATTGTTCACCCTCGTGTTGACGGTGAGTTGATATCAGTGAATTTCACCGAAGGACAAACGGTTCAGAAAGGCGATTTACTGCTACAAATTGATCCGCGTCCTTATCAAGTGGCGCTAACTCAAGCCGAAGGGCAGTTGGCAAAAGATCAAGCAGCGTTGCTCAGTGCGCGGCAGGATCTAAGTCGTTATCAATCGTTGGTGAAAGAAGGTTCGATTTCTAAACAGCAGCTCGATCAACAAATTGCATTGGTCAATCAAGCCGAAGGCACGGTGAAGTCCGATCAAGGACAGGTGAGTGGTGCGCGATTAAATTTAAGTTATTGCCAAGTGAGAGCGCCGGTTAGTGGTCGATTAGGTTTGCGCCAAGTGGATGTGGGTAATATTGTCCGTGCCTCTGATGCTAGCGGTGTCGTGGTCATCAATCAGTTTCAGCCGATTGATGTGACGTATGCGATTCCTGAAGATCAGGTACAAAGTGTGTTGAAGCAAGTTCATTCGGGCAATACTTTACAAGTGACTGCACTCGATCGTGCACAGAAGAATGTATTGGATTCTGGAAAATTAAGAAGTTTAGACAACCAAATTGATCCAACCACAGGCACATTAAAATTCAAAGCCGAGTTTGCTAATCAAGCCAATAATTTATTTCCAAATCAGTTTGTGAATGTTCGCATGTTGGTTGAAACACAAAAAAATGTGACGTTACTGCCTTCTGCTGCGATTCAACGAGGCGTGAAAGGAACCTTTGTTTACGTGGTGAACACCGACAGCACTGTGAATGCGCGCCCGATTACGCTGGGTGCGATTGATGGTGATAATACGGCCGTGTTGGATGGTGTAAAAGTCGGTGAGCGCGTGGTGTTGGATGGCGCGGATAAACTTAAAGATGGCGGCAAGGTGAAAGTGATTGATCCAAACGCAAAGACACCAACGGATGAGGCAGCTGAAGGGCGTCGTGGTTCTCACCGTCAAAAGTCAGCTTCGTAAGGATTATTTATGAATCCTTCACGTATATTTATTCTGCGACCAGTAGCGACATCGCTTTTGATGTTGGCGATTTTGCTAGCAGGGTTCATGGCGTATCGCCTGTTGCCTGTGTCTGCGCTGCCAGAAGTGGATTATCCGACGATTCAAGTGGTGACCTTGTATCCGGGCGCGAGTCCAGATGTCACGACATCATCAATTACTGCACCGCTTGAACGACAGTTTGGTCAGATGCCTGGTTTGAAGCAGATGTCTTCGACCAGTTCGGGCGGCGCGTCGGTCATTACCTTGCAGTTTGATTTGTCGTTGAGCTTGGATATTGCCGCTCAAGAGGTTCAGGCTGCGATTAATGCAGGCGGAAGTTTGTTGCCTGCTGATCTACCGATGCCGCCGATTTATAGCAAAGTCAATCCAGCCGATACGCCGATTTTGACCATTGCGATTACGTCGAAAACTTTATCTTTACCTCAAGTTGAAGACCTCGTTGATACACGATTAGCGCAGAAAATTTCACAAATTTCGGGTGTGGGTTTGGTTAGTATTTCAGGTGGCAATCGTCCAGCTGTTCGTATACAAGCCAACCCAACTGCTTTGGCATCTTATGGGCTGACGATTGAAGATTTGCGCATGACAATTGGTGCCGCAAATACCAATCAAGCCAAAGGGAGCTTTGATGGCCCGTTGCGCGCCTCGACGATTGATGCCAATGACCAACTAAAAACTGCGGAAGAATACAAAAGCTTAGTCCTCGCATATCGCAATGGCGCACCGATTCGGTTATCTGATGTTGCCGATATGGTGGATGGTGCAGAGAACAGCAAACTTAGCGCTTGGGCGAATAGAACCCCTGCGATTATTTTGAATATTCAGCGCCAGCCTGGGGCGAATGTGATCGATGTGGTTGATCGCATCAAGACATTATTGCCAGAACTTCAAGAAAGTTTGCCGCAGTCACTGGATGTGCAAGTGTTGACGGATCGGACAACACCGATTCGGACTTCTGTCGCTGATGTACAGCATGAGCTGATGTTGGCCGTGATCTTGGTGGTACTGGTTATTTTCTTATTTTTAAGGAATATTCCTGCGACCATCATTCCTAGTGTGGCTGTGCCATTGTCTTTGATTGGTACATTTGGTTTTATGTATTTGGCTGGTTTTTCAATTAATAATCTGACTTTGATGGCACTCACGATTGCGACAGGGTTTGTGGTCGATGATGCCATCGTGATGATTGAAAATATCTCGCGCTATATCGAGGAGGGCGATTCGCCTTTAGAGGCAGCATTAAAAGGTTCAGAGCAAATTGGTTTTACCATTATTTCGTTGACCATTTCATTGATTGCCGTGCTGATTCCATTGCTGTTTATGGGGGATGTGGTTGGGCGATTATTCCGTGAGTTTGCCATTACCTTAGCTGTTGCGATTTTGATTTCGGCAGTGGTTTCGCTGACGCTGACGCCGATGATGTGCGCCAAGTTGCTCAAGCATGTGCCTGAAGCAGAGCAAGGTCGGTTTTATCATGCGATGGGGACTTTCTTTGATCGGGTGATTGGACGTTACGGCAAGATGCTGACGTGGGTTTTGAATCGTCAGGGCTTAACGTTGATTGTGGCAGTAGCGACTTTACTGCTGACTGTGGTGATGTATGTTTTTATCCCGAAAGGATTTTTCCCTGTTCAAGATACGGGCGTGATTAAAGGGATTTCGGATGCAACGCAATCGATTTCATTTTCAAAAATGGCGGAGCGTCAGCAAGCACTGGCAGATGTGGTTTTAAAAGATCCAGCTGTTGAAAGTCTGACGTCGTTTATTGGTGTGGATGGCGCAAATACGTCGCTGAATAGTGGGCGGATGCTGATCAATTTGAAGCCACACGATGAACGCATTTCTGCATCGGATGTGATTCGTCGCTTGCAACCAGAAGTTGCCAATGTGGCGGGCATTACCTTGCACATGCAGCCTGTGCAAGATTTGACGATTGAAGACAAGGTCAGTCGCACGCAATATCAATTCACGATGCAAGGTGCCGACCCGAAGGAACTCGCAGAATGGGTGCCTAAAGTGGTGGATCGCTTGAGTCAGATTCCTCAAGTGGTGGATGTCGCAAGTGATATGCAAAACAAAGGCTTGCAGGCATATATTGATATTGATCGTGATGCGGCTGGGCGTTTAGGGATTACGCCTGCGGCGATTGATAATGCATTGTATAGCGCGTATGGGCAGCGTTTAATTTCAACCATTTATACTCAATCGAATCAGTATCGCGTGGTGCTCGAAGTCAAACCCGAATTCCAGAAAGGTCCAATTTCACTCAATGATTTATATATCACTGCCAATACCACAACTCAATCTGGGACTGATTCAGCGAGTGTCGTGAATCGTCAGGTTCCGTTATCATCGATTGCGCGGATCACTGAACAGCCAACTGCATTGGTGATTAATCATTTGGCACAGTTTCCCTCGAATACCATTTCATTCAACCTCGCTCAAGGTGCAGCACTCGGTGATGCGGTGAAAGCCATCGAAGCCGCCGAAAAAGAAATCGGTGTGCCTGCGTCGATCCAGACTCAATTTCAGGGTTCCGCGCTCGCGTTTGGCGCGGCGCTTTCCAATCAATTGTGGTTAATTCTGGCTGCGATCATCACGATGTATATCGTGCTGGGCGTGTTGTATGAAAGCTATATTCATCCAGTGACGATTTTGTCTACATTACCTTCTGCTGGGATTGGGGCGTTGTTGGCGTTGCAACTGGATGGTTCGGATTTAAGTGTGATTGCGATTATTGGCATTATTTTGCTGATTGGTATCGTCAAGAAAAACGCGATTATGATGATTGATTTTGCGGTAGAGGCGGAGCGCAAAGAGGGCAAGTCACCACGTGAAGCGATTTATCAGGCGTGTTTATTACGCTTCCGTCCGATTCTCATGACGACACTCGCTGCACTATTTGGTGCGCTACCGCTCATGCTTGGCACAGGTGTCGGTTCTGAACTTCGTCATCCACTCGGTGTGACCATGGTGGGTGGTTTACTACTGAGTCAGTTGTTGACGCTGTTTACCACGCCAGTGATTTATTTGGCTTTTGATCGCGCTAAAACTCGTGTCATGAATTGGCATGAGCGCAAGTTTGGCAAACCAAACGATTCAATGGTGAGTTCGTCAGGCAGTCAGCCATCATGAGTTTCTCTGCCATTTTCATCAAACGCTCTGTAGCGACCACGTTGCTAAGCGTTGGGATTGCGCTGTCGGGTATCGTCGCGTTTAACTTGCTACCTGTTTCACCCTTGCCGCAAGTGGATTATCCGACAATTTCAGTGTCAGCATCATTACCCGGTGCATCGCCAGAAACGATGGCATCGACTGTAGCGACTCCTCTTGAGCGCGCGTTGGGGCGGATAGCTGGCGTGACGGAAATGACCTCGAACAGTTCGCTCGGTTCGACGCGTGTCACGGTTCAGTTTGATTTAGATCGCGATATCAATGGCGCTGCGCGTGATGTGCAAGCGGCGATTAATGCTTCACGCAGTTTGCTTCCTTCGGGGATGCCAAACAATCCGACCTATCGCAAGGTCAACCCTGCCGATGCTCCTGTGATGATTCTTGCGCTGACCTCGAAGACGATGAGTCAGGGGCAAATGTATGATGCCGCATCGACCATCCTTGCCCAGAAAATATCGCAAATTGAAGGTGTGGGGCAGGTTACGATGGGCGGCAGTTCCTTACCTGCGGTGCGCGTGGCACTGAATCCAACGGCACTCAATAAATATGGGATTTCGCTCGAATCCGTCCGTTCAACCCTTGCCGCCGCCAATGCCAATAAACCCAAAGGCATGATTGAGTCTGACGATCAACATTGGCAAATTTATGCCAGCGATCAAGCCAAAACTGCCAAAGAATACATTCCGCTGATTCTCAGTTATAAAAATGGCAATGCCGTTCGCGTCTCTGATGTCGCCGAAGTGACCGATTCTGTTGAGAATGTACGTAATGCAGGCATGTCAGCAGGTCAGCCATCGGTCTTGGTGATTATCAACCGTCAGCCGGGGGCAAACATCCTCGATACGGTTAAGCGCGTTCGTGATTTATTGCCACAGTTGCAAGCGTCGATGCCTGCTGCGATTGAGGTCAATGTCGCCAATGATCGCACGCCAACCATTCGCGCCTCGCTCAAAAGTGTTGAAGAAACACTGATGATTTCGATTGGCTTGGTGATCATGGTGGTGTTCCTGTTTTTACGGAATGGTCGCGCGACATTGATTACCAGTATTGCCGTGCCGATTTCTTTGCTCGGCACATTTTCCATAATGTATTTGGCTGGGTTTAGCCTGAATAACTTGTCGCTGATGGCGTTAACCGTTGCCACGGGTTTCGTGGTTGATGATGCAATTGTGGTACTGGAGAATATTTCTCGTCATATTGAGAAGGGCATGAGTCCGATGGCGGCGTCACTGCAAGGTGTGCGCGAAGTGGGCTTCACCGTAGTGTCGATGAGTTTGTCATTGATTGCAGTGTTCATTCCGATTTTGATGATGGGTGGCATTATTGGACGACTGTTTTGGGAATTTGCAGTGACGTTGTCTGCGGCGATTTTAGTGTCGTTGCTTGTGTCATTAACCTTGACCCCGATGATGTGTTCGCGGTTGCTGCGCCCTGCGGCTGATCGTCCAAAACATGGACGGTTTTATCTGGCGAGTGAACGTTTTTTTAATTCATTGCTGGAGTCGTATCGTAAATCATTGGTATGGGCGTTGCTCCATCGTGGCGTGATGTTGTTAATTTTGCTGATCACAGTGGGTTTAAATGTCTATTTGTATGTGATTATTCCAAAAGGATTTTTCCCTCAGCAAGACACGGGTCGTTTGATGGGTAATATTCAAGCAGATCAAAGTATTTCCTTCCAAGCGATGAAAATAAAGCTGAAAAACTTTATGGAAATCGTTAAAAAAGATCCTGATGTGGATACCGTGGTTGGATTTACTGGCGGTGGGCGAGTGAATGGCGGCAATATGTTTATTGCGCTGAAGCCATTATCAGTGCGCGAATCCAGCGCTGATGTAGTCATTGCGCGTTTGCGTAAGAAGCTATCGCATGAACCGGGGGCAACGTTGTTTTTGCAAGCCGCGCAGGACATTCGTGTTGGCGGACGTCAAAGTCAGGCGCAATACCAATACACTTTGCAGGCCGATGATGTCGAGATGTTGAATGAATGGTCACCAAAAATTAAAGCCGAACTAGCTAAATCTTCAGTTCTAGCCGATGTGAATACTGACCAAGATGGTAAAGGACTGCAAACGACCTTAATCATGGATCGTGACCAAATGGCTCGACTTGGCATCACAGTCACACAAGTGGATTCAGTGTTAAATAGTGCCTTTGGTCAGCGTCAAGTTTCGACGATTTATATGCCGCTCAATCAATATAAAGTCATCATGGAGCTGGCATCCGAGTATCAACAAAGTGCGGAGTCGCTGAAAGATATTTATGTGATTACCGCCGCTGGTAAGCAAGTGCCGCTTGCTTCATTTTCACATTATGAGCCGACCTTTACCTCGTTGAGTGTCAATCACCAAGGGCAGTTTGTGGCGACAACGATTTCATTTAATTTGCCACCGGGTCAATCATTATCGAATGCTACGGATGAGATTAATGCAACGATGGCAAAACTCGGCGTTCCATCATCTATTCATGGTAGTTTTCAGGGCAGTGCCAAAGCTTTTCAGGATTCATTAAAGTCGCAGCCGTTCTTGATTTTGGCAGCGATATTGACCATGTATATCGTGCTAGGCATTTTGTATGAAAGCTATATTCATCCCATCACAATTCTTTCGACTTTACCTTCTGCGGGGATTGGGGCGCTATTAGCACTCATGTTATTCAATTCTGAATTTAGCATTATCGCCTTGATTGCAGTGCTGTTATTGATCGGCATTGTGAAGAAAAATGCCATTATGATGATCGACTTTGCTTTGCAGGCGCAGCGCACGCAGGGTTTGAATGCGCGTGATGCGATTTATCAAGCGTGTCAGCTGCGTTTCCGACCCATCATGATGACGACCATGGCGGCAATGTTCGGTGCTATTCCGCTTGCGCTTGGACATGGTGATGGTGCTGAAATGCGTCAGCCGCTCGGAATTGCCATTGTCGGTGGTTTGATCGTGAGTCAATTATTGACGTTATATACAACGCCGATTGTATTTATAGGCATGGATGGAATTCGTCGTCGTATTCTGCGCTGGCGTGGACGAGACGACGCGGATACAGTGATCAAAACTGTCTAAAACTGACAGTTTGATTGGCGAAAAATGTTAAGGAACAGCATTTTTAGCCGAGTTTGTCATTTTCGGTGATTGTTATCTGATTGTGAGGTTATTAATGTGCTCCGTGGTACTACATTAATTTCATGTTAGATTTAGCAATACTCTTTAAACGTAAAACGAAACGCGCGAAAAGCGATAAGGATTCTTGACGATGACATCCAGCAGCACTCATGACGATAGCCATACTTCACTGTTACATGAAACACGTTCTTTTTTACCATCTCTTGAATTTCACGCAAATACCGAAGTCAATGCTGAAGTCTTTGCTCAGTTAAATCGTGAGGCAGCACTGGATTTAGACGCGTTTTGGTGTACACGTGCACGTGATTTAATCACATGGGAAAAACCGTTTACCCAAGGCTTAGATGAAAGTAATGCGCCATTTTATCAATGGTTTGCTGATGGTACATTAAACGTTTCTTATAACTGTATCGATCGCCATTTGGCGACGCATGCCAATAAAACTGCACTGATTGCAGAAGCCGATGATGGCACTGTTGAACACATTAGCTATCAACAACTTTATGAGCGCGTTTGCCAACTTGCGAATGGCTTGAAATCACTCGGCGTCACCGCTGGTGACCGCGTTGTTATTTATATGCCAATGGTGGCAAATGCAGTGATCGCGATGCAAGCCTGTGCGCGTCTGGGTGCGATTCACTCTGTTGTGTTCGGTGGTTTTTCTTCAAAGAGCGTGGCTGAACGGATTATTGATGCCGAAGCGAAAGTTGTCATCACATCGAACGTCGGTTATCGCGGCGGCAAAGTCGTAGAGCTGAAAAAAACCGTTGATGAAGCGCTTGAGCAAACGGGTAGTTTAATTGAACACGTGGTGGTTTTCGCGCGTGATGCTTCTGAAAAAGGCAACTCAGAAACCAATATGCAAGCAGGTCGTGATATTTGGTGGCATGAACTGACAGCAAAACAAGCAACTGATTGCCCACCAGCTTGGGTTTCTGCTGAACATCCACTGTTCATTTTGTATACATCAGGTTCAACAGGTAAACCAAAAGGTGTGCAGCATTCAACAGGTGGTTATCTGCTTGGCGCATTACAAAGCTACTTGTGGACCTTCGATTCGACCCGCGATAGCGGTAGTGATAGTGCGCATCCGAAAGCAAATGACGTGTTCTGGTGTACAGCTGATGTGGGTTGGATCACTGGGCACAGCTATGTGGCATATGGTCCTTTGGCGGCTGGTGCAACTCAAGTGATCTTTGAAGGTATTCCAACTTATCCAGATGCGTCACGTTTCTGGCAAATGATTGAAAAGCATAAAGTTAGCATTTTCTATACCGCACCAACAGCGATTCGTTCATTGATTAAACTTGGCGGCGATTTACCGAAGAATTATGATTTATCTTCCTTGCGTTTGCTCGGTTCGGTTGGTGAGCCAATCAATCCAGAAGCATGGATTTGGTATCACAACGTCGTGGGCGGCGGTCGTTGCCCGATTGTGGATACATGGTGGCAGACTGAAACGGGCGCTCAAATGTTGACGCCGTTACCAGGTGCAATCGCAGGAAAACCGGGTTCATGTGCGCAACCATTGCCGGGTTTATCGATTAATATTGTCGATGAAACCATGCAGACTGCTGCACCACGTGAATCAGGAACGCTCGTCATTGAGCGTCCATTCCCGTCCATGGTTCGTACTTTGTGGCGTGATCCAGAGCGTTTTAAAACTGCGTATTTCCCAGAAGAGTTTGGCGGTCGTTATGTTGCTGGCGACAGTGCGATGCGTGACGAAGATGGTTACTTCTGGATTCTCGGTCGTATTGACGACGTGTTGAACGTTTCTGGTCATCGCTTAGGCACGATGGAAATTGAGTCTGCGTTGGTTGCTAGTCCTTTGGTTGCAGAAGCGGCTGTGGTCGGTCGTCCTGATGCGCTGACAGGCGAGGCAGTTGTGGCTTTCGTTACGCTTAAAGGCACACGTCCAACTGGCGATGAAGCAGTGGAAATGATTAAACTCTTGAAAGCGTTTGTTGCGAAAGAAATCGGTGCGATTGCACGTCCAGCGGAAATTCGTTTTGCGGATGCATTACCGAAAACCCGTAGCGGTAAGATTATGCGTCGTCTGCTGCGTTCGATTGCA
>CAYJUB010000034.1:0-11245 GCA_964373145.1 uncultured Moraxellaceae bacterium | reverse complement strand
CCCACCATATTGATCGCCATTGGATGGTCGGACTGACTCGCAGTTTTAAACCAATGCACCGCTTGCACTTGATCGACTTCGACTCCCTGTCCATCCAAAAACAACTGCCCAAGCATCACTTGTGCTTCCGAATAACCTTGTTCTGCCGCAACACGCAATCCCTCGGCAGTCTGTTCAGGAGAACCCATCAGTTGATTAATGATTTGTTGTTCAGTCAGCTGAGATGAATTTTGGAGAGTCAAAGTGTTTTCTGTGGACATAAATAATCAGATTCGTAATACAGTTAAATGCAATGATTCACAGTATCTAAACCACCAACACAAATGTCAATGAGAATCGTTTCTGTTTAAATTTTAATCAAGAAAAACGGCGATACAAAGCATTTACTTCATATCGCCGTTCGCTTTAGATTTTAAGAAAACCTAAATCCTTAGTATTGCTGGAAGAATGTACGTGCAGCAACGGTACAGACTGGCGGGACTAAACCACCGTGATACTGAGAAGCCGCAATCTGTTTACCATAAGCTGTTGCAGCAGCTAAAATGACTGCACCATACGCCTGTTGTCCTGCAGGTGTAGCAATGCCACCAGCAGCAGTTGCAGCACTCATTGCCGCGGTTTGAACAGCAGCAGGAGGATTAGCCGCAAACTCATTACCTGCGGCAGTTGCAGCTGCTTGAAGGCTTGCGCCAAAAGCACCTTGCAATTGCGTAGTGGCAGTTGACATGATTGCTTTCACTGCCGTACCCAGCGCTGGGCTTGCTGTAAATCCAGCAGCCGCTGAATTCGTCGCATCCACATCCAACACTGCAAATTTAACAGGAGCACCAGCCGCTGCTACATTGCCCATGATACCCGCCATCAGTTGGGCATTCGGTGCAAAGAATACGGTTGGATCCTGATTACCACCACACATCAGCGTTGGCATCGATGGAATATAACCGCGCAAATCATTCAACTTAAATGCTTGGCGCAAGGTATTTGTAGGTGTAGCCGCAGGCAATGGACTAGCTGTTATCGAAGGAACCGCACCATCTGGATTAGCTTGAGCATCTGCTAGATATGCAGCACGATAACTTGTTTTAATCATGTAATTCGATGCTGAAAAACCGAAACCAAACTTAGGATCTTTTGGAGATAGTGCATCAAGTAAAGGACTGCCTGTCGGGGCAAGCTGGAACAATCCAGGTAAATTAGCAGGATTGACCAATGATCCTGCGAAAGTAGGATTTGTCAGGATCGATTCTACGTTTTCAGCAAACGGTGAATTGTATGCATCTGACGGCGTCTTATAAAGATTGCCATACGCTTTTTGGTAACCTGTCGTCAACAAAGGCGCAAACAACGTACCACCAAGCGGCGTATTACCATAGAAAATTGCATCGCCATAAGCTGCAAGTGAATAAGGCCCAGACATCGGTGCAGCCGCAGTGACGGGAATATTTGCAGCATCCATTGCTTTAATCGCAGCCATTGCGACATATCCACCTTCGGAATAACCGGTCACAAACAACTTACCAGAATCAGCGATTGTTGTTGTCGCTGCAACTGTAGGTAATGCAGATCGACCTGCTTTCAGCGCATCAATCATCTCTTGTGATTGCTGCTTGTAATTCACATAGGGATGATATGACAACGTCGAGGTGTCATAACCAGCATAGTTCGGAGCAATAACGATATAACCATTACCTGCAAATTGTGCAGCAACCAGCGTTGCCTCACCTAAAGCAGAGTTACCAGCGGCAGGGTTTGACACCGAAGCCATATTATATTTCTGATCAGGATTTGTACCATGTGCATAAAGCACTATTGGGCGTTTACCTGTACATGAAGGATCACTACCCGTAGGAATCATTACAGCGGCTGAAGCGGTCGTTGACTCACCGGCTGCGCCAGTCGTTGTGAAATCAATATGGCTTACGCTCACACCACAAGGTAGAGGTGTTGATGAAGCAGATTGTAATTGTGCTGTCGCTACTGGAGCAGGCACTGTCGGGGCGCTAGAACCAGTTAACAAGGTCCCTGTCTGAGGTCCAGTATTGACGACTGCACCATTATTATCACCGTTACTTCCACCACATGCGACAAGCAATAAACTTGTAGATATTGCGATTGCCGCAGCAATTGTTGTTTTCTGAAACATCACAGCACTCCTTGCCTGAATTAGCAGACTAGAAATACCATACAACGCACTTGTATACAAGAATATAGAGAGACACAAATCCGACCCCATTTGTGCTCTAAAACCACAAGATCGCAGTACACTTACATCATCAATACACACTTACAACTCACGTACTATCAACTGACGATTAAAGCGCTGACGAGGATAATAAACACCATCTTCCGTTCGTTTCCCCATCGCAATGACCATGACGACAAACGCATCATTTGCCATCGGAACCAACTGTCGAATACGCGTCTCATCAAAGCCTTCCATCGGGCATGTATCAAAGCCATGCGCACGCGCCGCCAGCATAAAATTCTCACACGCAAGCGCACAACTTTTCGCCGCCCAAACCTTAATATCTGCATGTGTGTAATGACTATGTGGCATCGGACGAACCATGCCAACAGCGCCTTTCACTACACGCTTGGCCAGCCCTAATACATTCAATGGGCCCGTCGTAAAATGATACTGCACCAACTTGTTGTAATAAGTATCGACAGGCTTTGGAATCACAGGCTCATGCCACTCTTCAATGATTCGCTGTGCATTGCGATTCCAAGTTGCCGTACGAGCAATTTGCACCAGTAGAATCGGTGCGGTCTTGGCGGCATTCTGCCCCATACACGCCTCTGCGACTTTTGCACGCAGTTCGGGTGTCTTGATAATGACAAACTCCCAAGGTTGCAAGTTACTCGAATTCGGCGCAAGCAACGCCAAATCAATACAATCATCAAGGACTTTGTCAGGCACTGGATCAGCCGAGAATTTACGCACTGAACGACGACCTTCAACAATTGCGCGAAAAGCCTTGGGACTGGTTTTGGGTGGCGCAGGTTCGATATGACGAGTGGGTTTAGGTTTTGCGCCACGCTCTGATGCAGTAGACATTTATAGCTCCGAAGAATATTAGGCTGAGAATCCCAATGAATCGAATATACGCGTGAACTGAGTACATTACATGACTGATGCGTGCATCAACTTGGTGAAGTTAGACGATTGCGCTAGAACGATGAATCTAAAAATGCCTGCACCCAATCGGGAACCCTTTTACTCGCCACGCCATAGAGATGCGTATCAAAGACACTGTGATTGTCAGCCGCTTCCAAATTAATTTCGATGGCCTTAGCACCAGCGGCATATTTGGCTAGCCGAGCAAAACCCGCAGCAGGATAGACCACGCCGCTCGTACCAATACTCACAAAGATGTCACATTGTCGAATAGCCTGTTCAATCTCATCCATATACAACGGCATTTCATCAAACCAGACAATATGCGGACGTAGCGTGCCTGTTTTTTGGCAACATGCGCAGATGGTTTCGGCGTTGATTTCCGTATCCAATGGAAAGACTTTCCCAGCTTCTAAACAACGTGCTTTGAGCAGCTCACCATGCATATGCAATAGCCGTTTTGATCCTGCGCGCTCATGGAGGTTATCGACATTTTGAGTGACGAGTAAGAAGTGATCACCTAATGCTGACTCTAGTTGAGCCAAGGCGTGATGCGCCGCATTGGGTTGAATCTGTGGTTCGAACAATTGCGCACGGCGCAAATTATAGAAATGCTGTACCAACTCTGGATTGCGCCTAAATCCTTCAGGAGTCGCAACATCTTCAATCCGATGATCTTCCCACAATCCATCACTGGCCCGAAAAGTCCGTATCCCCGACTCCGCCGAGATTCCTGCACCAGTTAGCACTACGACACGAGGCTGTTTCATCGCTTTCTCTTATTTTTCAATCCCATTTAAAAACTGTATCAATCAACTTCTGGCGTTTGCTTTGCCGATTGCTGTTGCTCACTATCTAAATAAACCCATTGCCCTTCTGCAACCTCACCAAGCCCAAACTGTCCAATCTGCTCACGATGCAGCGCAACCACATGATTACCAACAGCGGCAATCATCCGCTTTACTTGATGATAAATTCCTTGGTGAATGGTAAAACTCAAGATGTGACTATCTTCCAACTTACAAAAATGTGCACGCAATAAGTCATTTTCACCCATGAGTTCAACGCCCGCCTCTAACTGTGCAATTTGCGTGGCAGTCACAGGTTCATGCATCGTGATTCGATAACGCTTTGGCACATGCCGGCGTGGATGAGTGAGTGCATGTAAATACGCACCATCATCAGTTAATAATAAAAGCCCCGTCGTATCTTGATCTAAACGCCCAACGCACTGCAAACCGCGGTCAATCAATTGTGGTGGTAACAGGCTAAAGACACTCTGGTGATGTTGCGGATTATGTGAGCACTCAAAGCCAAGAGGTTTATTCATGGCGATGTAAATTTTTTCACGGTACAACCACGTTTGACCTGCGACGGTGAACTCGAAGTTTTCGGTAGGAAAGTTCGCTTTAGGGTTGAGGCATGGTGCGCTATCGACTTTCACTTTGCCGCTTTCTATCAGAGAGCGACATTGTTTACGACTGCCGAAGCCTTGCGATTGGAGGATTTTTTCGAGATGCATAGTATTAGGTGTGCTTTTGAGTTGAGGGCTGTGATTTATCCCAGCAAATATATGAACGAATGTAAATTTTAGGCTAACACAGCCTACGCTTGCTCATAGATCGATCCAAATCTGATCATCAACGATGTTATTTATTGTCCCATAGTTTCTGCATTTCGAGGAATAGGAATGAAGCAGTCCATGAAATCAGAACCAAGCCTGTCAGAGCTTCCAAGCCCGTGACAAATCGAAGATAGCCAGATGGTGCGATATCACCCAACCCTAACGATGTATACGTGATAAATGAATAGTATGAACAGTCCAGCATCGACCCGTTAAAATCACCTCGAAAAAAGCCAAACTCCCCGCTTTTCAACATAAAATAATAGGCAAAAGCAAAGATCCATATTTCAACACTATGCGCACATAATGCACCAAATACGCCGAAAATCACTTTAAATCGATGTGGTAAACGTACTTTGGCTAATTTATTAGTCAACAACGACAATGCTTCATAATGAATCAGCACCACTATAGAAACCAATAAACAGTTCACAACAATCGTGATCAACATAAATAAAACCAACGTGTAATCAGAACTGGATTTTAGCCCAGAAATTAGATTTGAATCTTACGGTATCTGCTTTTTTAGCTTTTATATTTTTTTCGATTTTACAACCTCAATATAAGCTCACTGAGCTTCGTTGAAGTGGACATCTCAAATACCGTTCGTTTCGACTCCGCTCTATATGCTGTTTATATATTTATTCCCTACCACCTTCAGATCACTGAGCTTGTCGAAGTGCGCAACTGTTGCGTTTCGCCGCTCACTTCGACAGGCTCAGTGAACTATTTAGGTTGATTTTGACAATTCAATTAACAGATCAAATTTCCCTTGAATCAGTGCTAACTTCTTAACCCTAGTCCAACCCTGTATTTGCTTCTCTCGGCTAAACGCTTCATCAATTCGTTCAAATTCTTCTTGATACACTAACTTCACAGGCAGATGACTAGCTGTGAAATTAGCACCTTCACCATTTTGATGTTGCGCCAATCTAGCTTCTAAAAATGTCGTACTACCTGTATAAAAACTGCCATCACAACATTCTAAAATATACATGTATCCTTTCA
Source organism: uncultured Moraxellaceae bacterium (assembly GCA_964373145.1). Taxonomy (GTDB): domain Bacteria; phylum Pseudomonadota; class Gammaproteobacteria; order Pseudomonadales; family Moraxellaceae; genus Aquirhabdus. The sequence goes on along the minus strand of CAYJUB010000034.1, from coordinate 5,495 downwards.
TTATTATTTTCTAACCTCAATCTAAGTTCACTGAGCCTGTCGAAGTGGACATCTCAAACACCGCTCATTTCGACTCTACTTTAATGACTTTCGAAAAATTTAACTCTTTACCACCTTCAGATCACTGAGCTTGTCGAAGTGCGTAACATATGCGTTTCGCCGCTCACTTCGACAGGCTCAGTGAACTATTTTGTATGTAATAACGAATTGCATCAACCACACCCTCAAAAAAAAGCCCCCACTTTTCCAAGCAGGGGCTTTTTCAATTTCAACAACTCAACTCAATAGAATTAAGTCAACTGAGCAACAGTGATTTTACCAGTTTCGATTTTGTCAGCTTGGTTGGTGTATTCAGCCATTTTATCAAAGTTCAGATATTGATAAATGTCAGCTGACATGCTGTTAATCGTAGCAGCATAACCCATGTATTCTTCAACAGTTGGCAACTTGCCGAGTACCGCAGCAACAGACGCCAATTCAGCAGAAGCCAAATACACATCAGCACCTTGACCCAAACGGTTCGGGAAGTTACGTGTAGAAGTAGATACACAAGTCGTGTTAGGCGCAACACGTGCTTGGTTACCCATACACAGCGAGCAACCAGGCATTTCAGTACGCGCACCAGCACGACCGTAAATGTTGTAGTAGCCTTCTTCCATCAACTGATGTTCGTCCATACGTGTTGGTGGAGCCAGCCATAGACGCGTTGCGAGTGAACCACCCTCAACTTTATCTAACAACTTACCAGCAGCACGGAAGTGACCGATGTTAGTCATACATGAACCGATGAACACTTCATCAATCTTAGTACCCGCAACTTGTGATAATGGTTTCGCATCATCTGGATCGTTCGGGCAGCACAGGATTGGTTCTTTGATTTCGTTCAAGTCGATTTCATAGATGGTTGCGTATTCAGCATCCGCGTCAGCACGCAGCAGGCTTGGGTTAGCCAACCATTTTTCCATCGCTTCAACACGACGAGCCATGGTACGTGCATCGCCGTAACCTTGTGCGATCATCCACTTCAACATGGTCATGTTTGAACGCAAGTATTCAGCAACAGACGCTTCTGAAAGAGTGATCGAACAACCAGCCGCTGAACGTTCAGCAGACGCATCTGACAATTCAAATGCTTGTTCTACAGTCAAATCTTCTAAACCTTCGATCTCTAGGATGCGGCCGTTGAATACGTTCTTTTTGCCTTTCTTCTCGATGGTCAATTCGCCACGTTGAATCGCTGCATAAGGAATCGCATGTACGAGGTCACGCAAAGTGATGCCTGGTTGCATTTTGCCTTTGAAACGAACCAATACTGATTCAGGCATGTCTAACGGCATCGCGCCAGTTGCCGCAGCAAACGCTACAAGGCCTGAACCCGCTGGGAAAGAAATACCGATTGGGAAACGAGTATGTGAGTCACCACCAGTACCGACAGTATCTGGCAACAACATACGGTTCAACCAGCTATGGATGATACCGTCGCCTGGACGCAGTGATACACCACCACGGTTCATGATGAAGTCAGGCAATGTGTGATGTGTTGTCACGTCAACTGGTTTTGGATATGCAGCCGTGTGGCAGAATGACTGCATAACGAGGTCTGCAGAGAAGCCCAAACATGCCAAGTCTTTCAATTCATCACGGGTCATTGGACCAGTAGTATCTTGTGAACCAACAGTAGTCATTTTTGGTTCGCAGTATGTACCTGGACGAACACCTTGACCTTCTGGCAAGCCACATGCGCGACCAACCATTTTCTGTGCTTGGGTGAAACCCTTGCCAGTGTCAGCTGGTTGAACTGGCATACGGAACAGAGTTGATACTGGCAGACCCAACGCTTCACGCGCTTTACCTGTCAAACCACGACCGATAATCAGGTTAATACGACCACCAGCACGAACTTCGTCAAGCAATACTTGTGATTTCAATTCAAATGTAGACAGAACTTCGTCAGTACCATTTTTAGTGATTTTGCCTTCGTATGGGAAAATGTCGATCACATCGCCCATGTTCAGGTTAGCAACATCAGCTTCAAATGGGAGCGCACCAGCATCTTCCATTGTGTTGAAGAAAATCGGAGCAATCTTAGTACCGATACATACGCCGCCATCACGTTTGTTTGGAATGAATGGCAAGTCATCGCCAGTGAACCAAAGAACCGAGTTGGTTGCTGATTTACGGCTTGAACCTGTACCAACAACGTCGCCCACGTAAGCAACAGTGTGACCTTTTGCTTTCAATGCTTCGATTTGTTTGATTGGACCGATTTCACCCGCTTTTTCTGGGTTGATGCCATCACGTACGTTTTTCAACATTGCATTTGCGTGCAATGGAATATCTGGACGTGACCAAGCATCTTGCGCTGGTGACAAATCGTCAGTGTTGGTTTCGCCAGTTACTTTCAATACAGTCACAGTGATTTTTTGCGCAACTTCTGGACGGCTAGTGAACCATTCAGCGTCAGCCCATGATTGCAACACAGCTTTTGCATGTGCGTTGCCCGCTTTCGCTTTTTCTTCAACATCATGGAATGCGTTGAAAACTAACAGCGTTTTCTTCAAGCCTTCAGCTGCGCCAGCGGCCAATTGTGCATCATCCAATGCAGTAACCAATGGCTCAACGTTGTAGCCACCGAGCATTGTGCCCAACAAGAACACAGCGCGTTCTTTGCTGATCAATGGTGAAGTCGCTTTACCGTTGGTGATCGCAGCCAAGAATGCAGCTTTTACATAAGCAGCTTGGTCAACACCTGGCGGAATGCGGTTTTCAAGCAAATCAACCAAGAAGGCTTCTTCGCCTGCTGGTGGGTTTTTCAACAGTTCAACAAGGCTTGCAACTTGCGCTTCATCGAGCGGCTTTGGTGGGACACCAAGCAGGGCACGTTCAGCAACGTGTTGGCGGTAGGCTTCTAGCATGGCTTTGTCCTTTAGAAATAAATAATGTAGGAGTCGATAGGAAGCGATCTTTGACTGCTAACAACCAATTAGCTTTAACAGTTAAGAGACTTTTTTCGAGGCAAAATTGATCAAATTGAGAACAAAATGGCGTTGAATACCGTCAGGCAAATCCTAGTGGGCGAATATTACTAGAATTTGAGCTAAAAGTTAATCAGATAAAGGCTCAACATTGCAGTGATTAGGCAATGGTCGATATTTTTTTTAGAAATGGTGAGGATCATTAAGCACTTTTACTTCAATAGCTCAATCTCGACGTCATCCTGATATTGATTCGATTTATTCGCCAGCTTTTGATCAAACGTCACAAAAGCTTGGCAATGTTGCGCTTTAGCAACATGCAACGCATCAGCAAAATCCATTCCGCCTTCATATTTCGCTAATACACCAATGACGAGTGCTTTTTCTTCAATCGTTACATGCAACAGTCCGAGCAATGCTCTGAATACCGTCAGTATCTCTAATCTAGTTAATTTATAAAAACCGCGCATGACCCATTCAAATTCTAAAATCACCGTTAATGAAACAAATACAGGTTGTGACATAATCGACAACGCAATTTTTTGCTGTCGAGTCGCTTCACTATCGTCTGGATCATTAATGAAAAAACGCGCAAGAATATTGGTATCTACAGCCTTCATTTCTTATTATTTTCCTGAGTTTTAAAACCAAAACATACTTATTGGCATGCACAAACTACAGTGTTGCCATACTTGCCACATCAAAATCATCAAGACTACGGGATTTCCCTGTTGTGGACGCAGTCACAACGCCCAGCGCACTTTCAAGCGTCGCAGGTTGAATGACATACACAGGCTCTAGCTGTAACAAGCTGCCAGATACACTTAAATTTAATTTTGAACCTGTGACTAAGCCCAATTTATGGCGTAAGGATGCAGGGATACTAATCTGCCCTTTGCTAGATACGGTTAATATCATGATGCTGACTCCATCTGTATTGATTAAATATTAACACATTACGTCTTACATGGTAAGAAGTCATAAGTAAATTAACCTTACCGTTCCAAAACTCACAACGCAACGCCCTACACGCTCAAATTTTTGTTTAGAATTAAGTCATTAATGAACCTCACCACCTCCAGCTAACGGCTTTGGTTTCTTCAACAAAAATACCAAGAACCCAATCGCAAACATCAGGATTGCTACAATCATCAGTAAACCATTAAACGCACTGGTGAGTGCCTGCAAATGCTCATCTCGATAAAGCACGCTAAATGCCGCCTGTTCGGCTCCATCGCCTAATGCCGCGAACTTCTTCGTCAGGTCATCCAGTCGATCCATAAATGCTGGATTTGCTGGCGTCATTACGGCATCAAGCTCAGTAACATGTAACGCAGTCAATCGATCAAGTGAGACATTAATCAATGCCAAACCAATCGCCCCACCAATATTCCGCATCAGGTTATATATCGCACTCGCCCCTTTAATCTGTTGTAGTGGCAGCGTTGCCATCGCCAATTGCGACATCACAATTAAGCACAGCATTAACCCCATCCCGCGTAGAATCTGCGGCCAGAAGAAATAATCAAAATCACTTTGCAAGGTGAGATTAGAATTCAGCCATACGCCCGATGCGGCAACCGTTAGCCCGATAAAAATCGTTTTTCGCGCATCAAATCGCGGTAAAATCGCCCCGACAAATGGCGAGGAAACAAACATGGTAATCCCCATCACCATCATGATCTGCCCGATCTGACTACTATTCATGCCTCGGACTTGCCCCAAAAACACAGGTGTTAGATAGACCATGCCGTAGAGCACCATCCCGACGACAAAGGTCATCAGCGAACTCACCGCAAAGTTCCGATCTCGAAACACGCGCAAATCAATGATCGGATGTTTCGCGGTGAAACTTCGATAAAAGAAAATACTCCCGCCGACAATCATCGCAATAAAAGCCGTCAGGACAGCTTCATCGGAGAACCAATCGTTTCGCGCACCCTCGTCAAGGAAATAGACTAAAGACCCTAAGAATACCGCCATCGAAACCAAGCCAAGCCAATCAATTCGATTGAACAGCGAACGATCGGCTTTATCAATATCATCACCCGAGAACACCAGTGCCGCGACCAACAATCCTGGTGCAAGGTTAATATAAAACATCCAATGCCATGAAAAATGTGTCGTCAACCAGCCACCCACGGTTGGGCCAATGGCAGGACCCAATGTACTGACCATGCCGATCATGACCATCGGCGCAGCACGTTTATTTTCTGGAAATAAGGTAAAAAGTGCGGCCATTGCAGTTGGAATCATCCCGCCGCCGACAAAACCTTGAAGTGCGCGAAAAATGAGCAACGACTCCATGTTCCACGCCAACCCACACAGGAGTGACGTGATGGCGAAGCCCAAAGCACACAAACTAAAGTAAATTCGGGTTGATAACATCTGCGAAAGCAAGCCCGACAAGGGAATCGCAATAACTTCGGCAATGAGATACGTCGTCTGTACCCACGCCACTTCACTCCGGCTGGCGCTCATCCCTGCTTGGATTTCATTCAGAGAGCTGGCGACAATTTG
>CAYJUB010000033.1:0-11380 GCA_964373145.1 uncultured Moraxellaceae bacterium | reverse complement strand
TGCAAAACGACGCTTACGAATGTTTTGTTCCGCTTCTTGTCCCATACTCGTCCACACATCGGTTGCAACCAAGTGCGCACCTTCGGCTGCATCTTCACTGCTTGAAACCAGTTCAACACAGTGAGCGTATTCTTGCAGCAGGGCAGGATCGGGTTCAAAACCATATGGCGAAGCAATCTTTAATTTGAAGCCCAATTGATGCGCTGCATGAATATATGAGTTACACATGTTGTTGCCATCGCCAATCCAAGCGAAGGTTTTACCTGCGAAATCACCACGCATTTCCATAAAGGTTTGCAAGTCAGCAAGCAGTTGGCATGGGTGATGATCGTCTGTCAGACCGTTGATGACTGGCACTTTGGAGTATGCGGCAAAACGCTCTACGGTTTCATGCGCAAAGGTACGAATCATGACGATATCGACCATGCGTGAGATGACACGTGCTGAGTCTTCTATAGGTTCACCGCGACCCAGTTGCGTGTCGCGTGGCGATAGAAAAATCGCGCTGCCGCCAAATTGGCTCATGCCCGCTTCAAATGAGATACGTGTACGTGTACTCGATTTTTCGAAAATCATGCCGAGGACTTTGCCTTGGAAAGGCTGATAAAGTTTACCTTCGCGATGCATTGCTTTGAGTTCAATGGCACGATGAAGTATGCCGCGCAGCTCTTCAGGCGTGGTATCGAGTAGACTTAAGAAATGCCTTGGAGGCTCACCAACTGACCGCAACATGCTAACTCCGCGAATTGTCGCAAAAAAACTTTCTGACTAATCCATTATTGTTTCATTTTCTGGTGATCGTCGTCATTGGCGAAACTTACGAATTCCAATCGAATGAGGGAATGTAAGACCAGAAAAACCATCGATTATACCCGATATCGGGCATTAACTGGAAAAATCTATTGTTTGAATTGGTTGCGGATTGAAGTAGATCAATGGGCTGAGTTTTGATTTGCAATGAGTTGGTTAACGTTTGAGTTAGGTTACTTTCGGCTTGTATCTTTTCACCCAATAAGACAAAGTTTCAAAGCTCTTTTTTACACTGCCACTTTCTACTTCTGGGATAAGCTCTATTAGAAAGTTTTCAACTGCACTTTTACCAAAAACCTTGCAAAAATACCAAGGAACTTCTTCAACGCTTAAATTCCAATGCGCTGGAATAGCATAAATAGCGCCGTCTAGTTCTAGTGGGCATGCAGGGCAAAGCTCATATAATAAAGTGCCTGCTATTTGTTGCCGCTCAAAAGAACTTTGGAGAGCTGGATCATAAAAAAACGAAAACAACCCGAAAAATAATTCGTTGTCAGATGCATTAGCTAAACTACGCAAAAGTTGGTTTAACTGTTGCGGATTAGAAGCACCATAGCGATCAGCTGAATTGCTAACTTTTTCAACTATGGTTTGGCGGTTCAACATTGCGATCACCTGACGTTGGAGTTAGACATCACTTCACGCACCGCGATGTTGTCATGCAGCGACTCCGAACAGCGAGCCTACTGCCGCGGTTAAACCCATTGCCAATGAGCCCCAAAATGAAACGCGCACTACGGATGCTAGTACCGGAGCGCCACCTGCTCGTGCCGCAATCAGCCCCAACAGCGCGAGAAAGATAAGTGAGCTACCGGCAATCCCCCATGTAAGCGCCGCCTTTGGAAGAATAAGAACCATCAATAGGGGAAGCGCAGCCCCAGTCGCGAATGTTGCAGCCGAAGAAAACGCAGCCTGAATCGGTTTTGCCGCCAACGTATCGGATATTCCCAGCTCGTCCCTTCCATGCGCACCAAGCGCATCGTGACTCATCAGTTGAACGGCAACACTTGATGCCAGCGACCTATCCAAGCCGCGCGTTACGTAAATGGATGTCAGCTCCTCCAGTTCCTGATCGGGACTTACAGCCAATTCTTTGCTCTCGCGATCCAAGTCTGCGCGTTCAGTATCAGCTTGCGAACTAACGGAGACATATTCGCCGGCGGCCATGGACATTGCGCCCGCAACAAGACTTGCAACGCCAGCGACTAATACAGATTGCGTGCTTGCACCCGCAGCGATTACTCCCAGCACAAGGCTCGCAGTCGAAACGATCCCATCGTTTGCCCCGAGAACAGCGGCGCGAAGCCAACCTGTTCGATGTGTTCTATGGCGCTCGTTGTGTCTCATGAAACCTCATAGAACAGTTGATGGTAATTGTTATGCCTAACTACTCGCGTAAGGCGTAAGCACCCACAACAAAATCAAAAACTGAGATTACCTCAGAACAATCAAAAATAACACAATAATCGGCTGGGTGCTTGTCGCACTTGACGCGCAAGTTAGGCAAGTACAATGCACCGACAAAATAGGCATGCTGTCTTTTAACTACTTGGGGATACGCCATTGGCGTGACCTTGGCTTTGCTAGGGGATGGTTACTTTGCATAAACAGAGCCTCCCATCTCTTGCCGTCCATCGGCACCATGTCCAGCACAGAGGCCGTGATATGCACCAGTATAACTGCCTTGCATGGTTCCTGGCGTTGCTGTGCGCGGTTCAGTGCCATAGAAATTATTCTTCATAGTGCCGATGTCCTCTGCATAGCACGCAAAAAAATTAATCTCACCATGCCATACGAGGCCGTTTGCGCTGTTACCGGAAATCTGTTCAAGCCCACCCGATGGACATTTGAAGGCATCGGAAGAGTCAAAGAAGTTTTTTGTCTGCCGTGGATTCAACACGCAAAAGGTAATCCAAACCCCTCTAGAACAGTTGTTGACCAGTTGGTTGCCACGCAAACCGATACAGGCGTTTGCGTTGGCTTTGTATGGAAGACGCTTAGACTGACTCGGCGGTGGTTCTGATATTACCGATCTGGTATCTATATCCGACGAGGTGGTAGTAGGAGGATTGTTTCCATATGGATTTCTGCTGACTGTGGTCACTGCTGATGCAGTCGAGGCAGGTGTGGGACTGGCAGTAACTGCCTGCGATGGAGGGTTAGCAGCTTTATTCTGAGCAAGATATTCATCCGCTGCAATAAACGCAATGGAACCTAGAGACCCTAATGCCTTTTTGTAGACATTTTCGTAATTTTCCTGCGCTACTTGAGCATCATGCCGTAATGCTATCATTTTATCTGAATTCATCTTTAGATAGGCTGCGCGAGATTCTTTTTCTGTTCTATATATTTTCTGATCGACGATCCAGTAGCCTATGCTGCCGTTTGGCTGAATATACTTAGCATCTATTACTCCGCGACCATCCGCACCATAACTCACGGCGTTGGAGTCGAAATATCCGTCTAGTCTTCCACCGTTAGTCAAGTATAGTTTTCCAATCATATATTTACCTTCGACGAAGTGTCCGTCATAGACGAGTACTCCCTTCGCGAATTTTTTGCCTTGGCTAATCTTTCCCCATGTAAACTTGCCCTCATATCGAAAGTCTCCATCCACAAGTAGTGCCATGCCTTTGTCAATGAGCTTGCCGCCATCCGCATACGAAGTGTTGTAATATCCTCCCTTCATCCAACCTTTATATGTAGCGATGATCTTGCCACTACTGTTTACCACAGTGAGTTGACCATCGCCCTCCATAAGACCCGACTTGCAGGCACCCGTCCAAGAGATGCGGATGCCGTTACGTGCGATCCAAGCATCGTCAAACTGGTGGATACCGCACCCCTTGTCATCGAAGGATTTTGGCTTTGGTAAAGTTGTGCAGCCCGAAGACATCAAGAGGATTGTTAGCGTTACAAAAAGTCTGAACTGCATTTTTTTCCCCTTTCCCCCGATGCCAAGAGGGACAATTTATAAATGCTTGATGGATTGTGACCATAAAATATCAATTCAACATAACTAAAATGTCATGTGGAGCTCGATTAAGACTCTGCTCAACGTTTGAGCTCAGGCCGCGGCTCGTCAGGGACGGCACGCTTGCAGCGAATTGTTATGCGTTCCGCTTCACCGCCTCATTTCCGATGAGACGAATAAGAACTTTTAGCAAACCAATATTTGCAAGCGCGATCCCATTAGATGCTACAGACCAAGCTAAAGTGTTTGGTACCTCGTATGAAGTTTCCCAATGAACCTCTGTGCCTCCCGGCACCGCAGTGAAACTCATTCTTCCGCCGGCGTGTGGAATCGGAAGAGGCCATTCAATGAACTGGTAGTCCCAATACTCCGGACGAGAGATGGCGGTAACCGTTTCTCTTAACGTTGCGACGGGGGTCTTAATCTCTCGGATTGCACCAACGTCATTTGACGGATTTCCTACTCCCGGCTTAAGCAGTTTGCTGCTCGAAACCATAGGCAATTCCGAATAGGTTTCGTGGATCGTGAATGTATCGAACACGATTTCTCGTGGCGCTGGTATGAACCTCTTAACCGAAACGGACTTCTTCACGATTCCCTCCATAGCTGTATGACGGACGCATAACTACTCGCGTAAGGCGCAAGGACACACAACAAAATAAAAAAAATCAGTAATCACTGAATCCAAAAATTGCACAACAATCGGCTGGGTGCTTGTCGCACTTGACGCGCAAGTTAGGCAAATACAACTCAAAGATATAGTTCTCGGATCCTTTTGAAATGAACGTGTTAAGCATAAACGGAACTCAACTTAATCAAAAGCAAGAAACAGACTTGCATTCACGTTCACAACTAGCATCAGGAAGATCTGTTCTTTCTCCTGACCAGTTATAAAACCTAGGACAACTTGCAATACATGTCTTTTTTTGCAGCTCACAAGTTTGTCTCAAAATATTTAATTGTTGTCGTCTTGCCGCCTCTGCTCGACCCACAGGCGAGTTTTCATACGCAATACGTTTGGCCTCTTCATTGCGTTCCTGTTTTTCTCTTTGTTTAGCTTCTATCGCATCTTGCTTTACTTTAGCAGCAGCTTTAGCAATGTTTGCTTTTTCCGCAGTCGCTCTCTGATGATACACCGCTTCATCATTCACAATCGTCTTAGTTAACTGAGAAAAGCCCAAAAGTGCTTCGCTGCCCAAAGACTGACTGGAACGTACGGCACGCGCATAGTAGCCATAGTCCTTATTAAGGCTATCGCTTTGGCCGTAGTCGAAAAGGACACTCCACGCGTAGTTACTATTATTGGCGAGGGGCGAACCCGACCAGTAGTAATTATAACCTTCTGGTTTAAAAATGTTCGAAGTTTTATAGCCTTTGACACCTGAGTAATAAAAATTTCTTTCAACATCATTTTGTTGTATTTTATTCATCATATCCCAAGGCCGATATTTGTACCTCTTCACCCACATTTCCTTGCCGACTAAGACGCTACCTTCCATCAAACTACTTAACTCTGATATTGTTGGCAAACGCCAATCACTCTTCTCAGCAAAGCTCAATTTATCAATCGTTTTGATGGCATCCCACCATCTATACTCTTTAGTTTTTCCATCGCAGCCACTACCATTCCAAGTTTGCCCCAAACTACAGCGCATCCAAATAAGTCCAGTATCTGGATCTTTCCACATACCTTTAGGCATCAGTGCTTCATTGTTTTCATCATCGGCAAAAGTTGGCTTTACTAGACATACCATAATAATGAAACACATCGATAAAACTAATTTTAATCTGGAAAGCATAACACCTCCTAAAAGTTGATGATTAGAGTAAAGACTAGAAAGACTATAGATTAGCTGTAGTGAATAGAGGCCTAACTATTAAACTAACAGGCAACAACCCACAACAAAATTAGCATGAGCACGGTTGCCAAAACTATCAAAAATTACGCCGTAATCGGCTGGGTTGTTGTCCTTGTTGAGTTTGAAGTTAGGTGCATACCGTGAATGATGCACAAAGTACCTCAAGCTGCCCACAGGCGTTGAAGTTAAAGCGGAGATGGCGCGAAGGCTGGCCATGAGGAATTGATCCAACTGATTCATGGCGTGCTTTAAGCTCAGATTCGTGTATTTCACAGACCCCATCATATGGCTCATCATCTAAGAGGGACTGCTCCGCCTCTTGCCATGAGAAAGCAAAAACCTCGTGGAACTCGACTGCCACTTGCTGCTCTTTCCAATCCTTGAACCGGAGATGCAAGACACCTTGAATAAGCTGTAACTCAGGATACTCTGCGTCTGCGATGCTGAAGCCGGGATTTATGAGTTCAACCTTTGGCATGTGTTCAGCACCTAACGTTGGAAATCAGCGGCACCGGTACGGTGTCCGCTGCATTGACTTGTTAGCTCGCTCTCTCAGTGAATGGCTTTGAGAGATTATAAAGCTCAACTGGAGGCTCTTTTTGAGCACTAATACCAAGCCAGATCTTTGGCACTAAGCAGCTTAAGAGCCTGTATGAGCCGCAAGATGAGCACCACTGCCAATTGAACCCTCGGCCTGAAAAGGTACGCGCGCCAATGGTTTTTTCTGCTGAATCATCAAGCCTGTACCACTGAAATAAGCTTGCTTCAGAGCAAATAGGGCAGAGCGTACCGAGCGGTGAAGAAAAGTCTTCAACTGTAAAAGCCTTCTCCCACCTTCTCCAATTTGGTTTTTCAACTTCATGCCAAGCGATATTGCCCATTAGGTGCCTCAAAGAGCTAACTACTCTTATGCGGCAGGGGTGACGCATAAGATTCCAAAACCTGCCACATAAGATGCCTGCTTGGTTGAAAATTGAACAACATAATATTGATTTATTTAAACTAAAAACTATCATTAAATAATAAAAATAACAAGGATATTAAAATGTCAGTTCAACAGCCCAAACTTCTTGAATTAGTCAGACAGTGAATACGCTACAAACATATGAGTTATCGGACAGAACAAGCATATTGTGGCTGGATAAAACGCTATGTCATTTTTCATCAGATGCGTCATCCGCGTGACATGGGACGGCTGGAAGTGGAATCTTATTTCTCACATTTGGTGAACGAGGGCAACGTTTCGCAATCTACCCATCATCAAGCACTTTCAGCCTTACTTTTCTTATATAAAGAAGTGCTTTACCGTGGTTGGAAGAATTAAATCGACCTACAAAACCAAAACGATTGCCTGTAGCGTTAACACACCAAGAGGTTCAATCCGTTTTTGAGCATTTATCAGGTATTCATCTGTTAATGGCTAAGCTACTTTGCGGCACAGGCATGAGATTGACCGAATTATTACAATTACGTATTAAAGATATTGATTTTGAATTACAAGAGATTGTGATCCGCCAAGGAAAAGGTGATAAAGATCGCGTGACGATTCTGCCTACATCTATCCAAACTGAACTTAAACAGCAAATTGAACAGGCTAAAATTATATTTAAAGAAGATCGCCTGCATAATAGGGCAGGCGTGTATTTACCTAATGCCATTGAGAAAAAATACCCAAAAGCAAATATTAGTTTGCCTTGGTTTTGGGTGTTTCCTGCATCAAATGAGTCGAGTGATCCGAGAACAAAGATAGTGCGACGACATCATATTTATCATCAAGGGTTACAGCGAGCATTTAAGGAGGCAGTTCAACGTGCTGCGATTTCAAAATTTGCAACTTTACATACGTTAATACATAGTTTCGCAACGCAAATTTTGCGGCGTGGTTATGATATTAGAACTGTGCAGGAACTACTGGGGCATGCAGATGTGAAAACGACGATGATTTATACCCATGTGTTAAATCGTGGTGGATTAGGTGTGCAAAGCCCACTTGATTCGTTTTGATAAAAACAAGCCATACGAACTTCTTGAGTAAGAGCTGGGGCAAGCCCGCCAGCCTACAAGGGCATTCTATTTTTCCAATCAAATCACTGAACGTGATTCAATCTTCCCGTATCCGCAAGCAGTTGATATGCCGCCACCACTTGATCTTGTTGGTTGAGGATTTTCTGCGTTTGCGCATCTTGCAAAGTACGTTCCGCAGATAGCAAATCAAACGTAGTCCGTGTTCCGAGTTCGATTTCACGGCGAATCGTATCGAGCGCAAGCTGTGCAGCAACAATCGTCTGATCGAGTGCAGAAACTTGCATTTGGCTAGAGGTCAATTGTGCATAATCTTGACGAACACGTTGTTCCAGATTTTGCTGCAAGCCATTCACTTTTTCACGCGCGAGATCCACTTGAACTTGTTCACGTTGACGATTTGCAGTGCTCACTCCGCCATCGAGCAGGGGAATCGTGGCTTTTAAATTCACACCATAATTGCCGATTCGGCTGTTAATGAAGTTCTGGTTCTGTTGCTGCATTGCAAAAGACTCAATCACAACCGTTGGACGAAGCTCTAATTTACTGAGCTCCAGTTGCTGTTCTGCCGCTTTGAGTTGTTGTTTAGCGGCTTCAATCGCAGGTGTCGATGGAATCTGACTCAATGCTTGATCGAGAGAGTCGGGAACTGGTGGTGATGTCAGCGTATTTGAAATGTTAATCGGCTCAACACCCGTGAGTTGTCTATAACGCGCTTGATCAATCGTGAGTGCGGCCATTGCTCGTGTTTGATTCGCCATGCCTTGCGCTTGTTGTGCGGCAGCTTGAGCAACATCAGTCTTGGTGACTTCACCGACTTTGAGACGTTTTTGTGCGTCACTCAGTGCACGATTTAAACTGACTTGGGTATGACTCGCTAAATTCAATAATGCTTGATCGCGAACGAGTGCACTATAAGTTTCAATCGCTGCCAAACGTGTGCGCATTTGCGCATCGGTCAGATTCGATTCAGTCGCCGCAAGCTCAGCTTCAGCAACAGAAATACCAACTTCCTTACGCCCAGCAGTATAAAGTGGATAACTCGCCTGCAAACCCACCATGCCCATGTTATTCGTCCCAGCCTCTGGGAACAGACTCCCAGCCGGGGTGTCAACGCGTGCTCGACCGACCGAAGCATTCAGATCCAGTTTAAATCCTTCTTTGGCTTGTGCCTGACGCACAGCTGCTTGTTGATCTAACACTTGCAACGCATTCGTTTTGAGGCTGCTTTGATATTGCAATGCTAACTCAACGGTTTCGGTGAGTGTTTGAGCATGCAGGGTGGATATAGACAACACGGATACTGACGCAAGCATCATTCCACGCAAAGTAGAAATTTTTAACGAAGAAAAAACGGTTGTCATTATCAATTTACCTAGACGATGTAGCTAGTGAATGGACGAGCACAATTTCTTAGCATCATTTATTTTTTAGCGGCTGTCGGTTGATGTGCAGCTAGAAAACGTTCGACGTTATATGCAAAGAAACTGTCAATATCGATATGATCTTCAATCGGCGAGAGACCAATCAGGAGTCGCCATTTAATATGCTGTAAAAATCCACCGAATAGGATCGCGGATTCATAAGGTCGAGTACACTCGATTTCACCGCGAGCATCCGCTTCGATGAGGATACTCGCCAGCGTGGATTTGCCACGTGCAGGGCCGAGTTCGTAAGCAATACGCCCAATTTCAGGGTCGCGCTGTGATTCTTGGACGATGAGTCGCATGAAAGCAATTTTGTCAGGTTGTGAAAATGCATGAAACAACATGTAAGACGTCTCTAACAGGACGTCGCGCAATGATCGCGAACCTAATTCAGTAGGAAGCGCCATTTCATTGAAAAAACACTCATGACGACGTTGGACTAAAGCAACGAGTAGTCCTTTTTTGCAGCCAAAATATTGATAAATAGAAGCTTTAGAGCCGCCGACATTGGCGACTAAGCTGTCTAAACTGACCCCGTCAAATCCATATTTCAAAAACAATTCGTCAGCCGCAGCCAGCAGCGCTTCTCGACGCTCAGTGCCGCGTTTGGTTTGAGGCAATGGTGGCGTGGATGATTGAGTTTGTAATGAAGAGTTCTCAAAAACATCTGACATGACGATATTCCAAGTGTATTGACGACAGAAGAGGATTAAGTTCGACAATAAAAAAAGTACGAATTTAACCACCATGTTTCGTTCAAGTACAGTAACTGTTGAGTCTTAGATCAGTTCCATAGCCCTATTATGAATAAATACTCAAATAACGCTATTATTTTTTAATACTGTACGGTACAGTATTGTGCACAGCAGTCACTCTTATTGCAAGTGTTCTCTGTTGAAATGATGATATTGTGGTTTTTGAATGACTCGGCGCAGTGGTTTGAGTCATTGTTATCATTACATTGCAGCCTTAGAAGTAAGCCATACCCACTGAATCAAGGTATTCAAGATGTCAGAATCAATCCAGCCTCAAACGCCAGCAACAAACCAAAATTCGGTAAATAACGAATCTCGTAGTGGTGAAATAGCGCAAAAACCAAAGAAGTTGATCCCACGTTTGGTGATGTTGGCGATTGTGATCGCGATGATTGCGGGTGCAATTTATTACTTCACGGTGTTTCGATATTTTCAGAAGACCGATAATGCTTATGTAAAAGCCGATGTGACTTGGGTTGTGCCGCGTGTTTCTGGCGAAATTACGTCTTTATTGGTCAATGACAATCAGGTTGTGAAAGCAGGTCAAGTGCTGATGAAGCTCGATGACCGTGATGCGCAAGCGCGCTATGCGCAGGCTGAGGCGATGGTGGGTGTCAAAGAATCTGCTTTAGGCGTGCAACAGCAAAATGAAATTGCGGCGCAAGCGTCCATTGCTCAAGCCAAAGCAGGATTAGATGCTGCGAATGCTGAAGTGATTCGGTTAAAGAAAGATTTTGATCGTTATCAAACATTACTGAATGATGGCGTTACGACTAGACAGCGTTTGGAAACGGTACAAGCGCAATATTCCAGCGCGATGGCACAGCAGGCGAGTGCAAGAGCCGCCGTGGCTTCTGCGACAGCACAAGCCGCAAGCGTGCACGCAGGTCGTGCGCAAATGAATGCTGATTTAAAAAGCTCGCAAGCTAATGTTCAATTGGTTGGCGTCGATACCAGTTCGGCTGAAGTGATTGCGCCGATTTCAGGGACGGTGGGTAGTTTTGCCGTGCGCTTAGGCAGTCGCGTCAACCCACAATCACGCATGATGGCAATCGTGCCGATCAATGATGCGTATGTCGAAGCCAATTTTAAAGAAACCCAAATTGGGCAAATGAAAGTCGGGCAAAAAGTGAAGCTCAAGTTTGATGCTTATCAAGATCAAGTTTTTCACGGTCATATCCAAAGTTTTTCCCCAGCATCGGGTGCAACGTTCTCGTTAATGCCACCTGATAATGCGACGGGTAACTTTAATAAAGTCGTGCAACGCATTCCAGTGCGCATCGTGATTGATGATATGCCTGATCGTCAGAAGCTCCGTCCCGGTTTATCCGTCACTGCTGAAGTGGATATCAGAAGCTAATTTTGCGTCTCTGATTGAACACACGATTCACTTTATGAATGCGGATGAAGGATAAATCATGGCTTCTGCAAAAGCGGCATACATTCCCAAAGTCTTTACGCCTGCGGTTGCGTGGGCGATCTTTGGTGCCATGGTGTTTGGTAATTTCATGGCGATTTTGGATATCCAAATTG
>CAYJUB010000032.1:0-11597 GCA_964373145.1 uncultured Moraxellaceae bacterium | reverse complement strand
CAATCACATAATGAATATTCGGAACGGTCAACGCCGTTTCAGCGACGTTGGTGGCAATGATAATCCGCCGACCTTTACCCGATGGATTAAAAATCCGTTGTTGCTCTGCCAATGCCAAACGCGCATACAACGGCAAAATCTCGGTATGCTTTGGGCCATAACGATTTAAAGCTTCTTGTAACTCACGAATTTCAGCTTCTGTACTTGCGAAAATCAGAATATCTGCTTTTTGTGAATGCCCTTTATTGGTCGCATCTTGGTAGCACTCTTCAACCGCCGCAACGACTGCACGCGGTAAGTTTTCTTCAAAGTTATCAAACTCATCGTCGTCACTACCGCCAACTGGCAAATCCGAAATCGGACGATAACGCACTTCAACAGGAAAGCTACGCCCTTCCACAGTAAACACTGGCGCGTTATTAAAATAACGACTAAAGCGATTCACATCCAATGTAGCCGAAGTAATAATGACTTTTAAATCAGGACGCTTCGGTAATATCTGCCTTACATAACCTAAAATAAAATCAATATTTAAACTACGTTCATGCGCCTCATCAATGATCAAAGTATCGTATTTTGTCAGAAAGCGATCATGCGCCAGTTCGGCCAGCAAAATCCCGTCTGTCATTAAACGAATAAAGGCGTTGTTATCACCTGTTTCATTGAAGCGAACTTTAAAACCAACTGATTTACCCAGTGGTTCGCCCAATTCTTCTGCGATACGTTGCGACACGCTACGCGCCGCAAGACGACGTGGTTGCGTATGTCCAATTAAACCCGTCAAACCACGTCCAGCAAGCAAAGCCAGCTTTGGTAATTGCGTGGTTTTCCCTGAACCCGTTTCACCTGCAACGATAATGACCTGATTTTTTTCAATCGCTTCGATCAGCACGTCTGCAGATTGGCTGACTGGCAATTCAAGATTTAAAGTGATGTTTGGCAAACGCGTAAAACGTGCAACTACTTCGGCATTGGATTTTTCTAATAATTGCGCGTGACGCTCTTTATCTTGAGGCTTTCCATCTTTCGGCTTTTCACCTTTGAAGCTGCCACGTGCAAGCATTGACAAGCGATGACGGTCGCGTGCCATGGGTAGATTTTGAATTTCTTCAGGAATAGTCTGTGTAATAATTTCAGATTGAGTTATTTGGGAATGATCAATAGTTTCAGAATCAATAGCTTTTGAATCAGTGTCTTGCGGTTCTTGTGTTCGATTTTGCGACATTAAACATCTACTCTCACACTGTGTTCGACGTGCGGATTCGCAAAGCCCACGCCATTTTTCATTTTTTCAAACATCTGCGGATCAGTCCATTCGATTTGAACTTGTTCTGAGAACTCAAAATCAGCCAGTCTTAAAATTCCCATTTGTTCATTTTCCACATCCGCGCGGAAACATTGCGCATAACCGGTTGCCGTTTCATGGACGATGACTGAATGCACAACCACGTCGCCTTCCCCATTTTGGGTGATGGTTTGACGTAAAATCGTATCGGCTAAAAAGAAGAAAAATCGTGAAAACTGTTCTGCTGAAGGTGAAACAGGCAAAGAAATCCAACGTGCACTATATTGCTTACAGGCATCGATGTAACCAGCATCATCTTGATTCCAAAAACAAATTGCATGATCAAAGCTATCAATCAAGTCACGAATATGACCTTTTAGTAAACCAAAATCATAGACCATCTGACCATGATCGAGACGATTCGCTTCCAAGATCAATTCCACTTGATAGCTATGTCCATGAATCGAACGGCGACAACGATCACTCGTACAATTACGCACGATATGGGCATTTTCAAACTTAAAGAGCTTGCGGATCAGCATAATTTTGGCGGCTTTGATTTTGGTGTACAGGAATATAGGGTCTGATTATACGTTGTTCTGACTATTGGTGAAACTTAGGAAATGTTTGCAGCACTAAGTTCCCAAAATCGCCAATAACTCGTTGGGCTGATAAACAGGAATCTTTGCCAATTTAAAATCACGAGGGTTGCGGGTCACTATCGCATCCAAGCCAGCATGTGCAGCCGCACAATACAACACCGCATCCTCAAAATCTCCAAAATGCGAATCAAGTGCCGACTCAATCACCGTCCGATTCACAGCCGCCACGTCAAATACACGCAACAACATTGCTAAATGCACATGCGCCTGATCTTTTCCGACGGTTTTACTCGCCAAATAAAACAATGTAGTCACAGTGCTTGCACACAAATATCCTGAAATTTCACCGCGCTCAACACACGACATCAAATCCGCAGATGCGTGTACAAAAGGCTCTCGACCAAGCAACACATCCAAAATAATGTTGGTATCGAATAAAATCCTCACAAGCTCTTTTTTCCCAAATACTTATCTTCAAGATACTGATAATAATCCGCTTCATCCACTACCGCTGAAGCAAGTACACCTTTCAACGCGGATGTGATTGGTGGCAAACTCATCGCTTTAGTCATCGCTAAAGTTGGTTGCTGATCTAAAGACTCATGATTTGAAGAATAGCTATCACGTTGTTTAATATTTAAAAAATAATCTGTAACCAATTGAGATAATGACTTGCCATGCTGTTTCGAATAGCGTTTTGCATCAGCAATCAAATGATCTTCAAGTCTTAGGGTTAACTTTGTTTGCATAACAATTCACCTTTGACGTATTTTATTTTAAATATTATACGTCTCAAAAAATAATATTGCTAGCCAAAAAATATCACCGCAACAATTTCAACCCTTCACTTACTTTATAAATCGCAACTAAGACGCAGGCACAACAACTGGCAACGGCGCCAAACTTCGCCGCCACACATAAACCTTGTCGCCAACTCGATAAATATCACTGGTCAGAAACCGATCTCGCCCACTCAAATTGACATTAATTTGCGCTTGAAAATAACCACTTTTCACATCCAGCAAAGCCGTTAAAGTGTTCCTTTTATCTTCAGGTACTTTTGAAAATGCTGGGTCAAGCCACAGTTGAGAAACCTGTCTAATCGGATCAGGATTAGCATTGCGCGCAGTAATCCAAGCATTGACAGAAGCTGGGGTAATATTTTCATCCAATGCAGCAATGACAGGCATCGGCGCAGTATTGATATTGATCATGGATGGCAATGGCAACGCAGTCACATAAGGCGCAATAAGCTGATAACTCTTGGCATCGAAACCACGTACTTTTTTCAACTCATCGACTTGTCCAAATGGACGATTCGCAGCTTGATATGCAGGCTGTTGACCAAGATAAAAACTATTTTCCGCACCATCGGCATCCGCAGGATTGTCATCAGGATCTTGCCAATCCAGCACTGCGCTCGATAACGCAGGCGGCAATCCAACCTGAGTTAATAAGCGTTTGAAATACGCAATCGCTGCTGGATTTTGTTGTCCATTCTGGAATAAATTATTGATGTTAAATTTGCCTGATTGATCAATCAGTTTACCCATCACCGCGCCATCCTCCACAGGATATGGCGGAATCGGTTTTGCCCAAATACTTTTTGCACTATCGACATTGGCATTATCTTTTGCAGAGGCAACCAATAACGCTCCGAATAGATTTTCGCCGGCAAGCGCATACTGCAACGACTGATCTTGGCGCAATAACATACTGGTTTCACGCATCATCCGATCTTGGCGCGTCAGCAATCCCACTGCCAAAATCGTCGCAGTCACAACCATCAGTAAGATCGTTAATAAGGCAACGCCGCGCTGGGAATTGGAATGATTCATCGCGTATCATCCACTGGCTGCGTTTGACTTATTTTATTGCCTGTCGCTGCAGCGCTCGCACCACCCACCACGGGCGTTCCATCTGGGTTAGTCGTGCCATCAGGTGTACTCGGTTGCGGCAAATTATTGACCAATGCAAATAACCAACGTAACGAATGACCATTCACAGTCAATGTAATCTGTACCGCTTTCGGCAAAGTCGTATCGCCTGCTGGAGTTTGCCCAACTGGAACCGCTGGCGTACCATTATTGATCGGCCAAGTTGTATTTATGCTGGGATCTAATGCGCTCACCGTCCACTCGGTCACATGACTCAATAAAACAGTCTTTGTCGGCACGAGATTACCATCCTGATCAACTTGAGCAACGGCATGACGAATCAGCTGTTCTTGCTCAACAGAATAATAGACGCGCTCAAGCGGCGAAACGCCTTGTTGCAACGGATCAATCACACCCGTTTTGGTGATGTGAAAAACATTGTTTTGTAATAGAAATGCGGGTTCAACTGTATTGCTGACTGCCGCTGGACGAGGGATGGTTTGGGCAAAATCACGCGCCAATTGTTCATACGTCTCCTGTATTGCAGCGATTTGATCAGCTTTGATCGTTGTACGTTCTCGAACCATAATTAAGTTATTAAATACCTGCCAACCTGACAAGGTCAGTACGGCAAAAATCGCCATTGCAACAAGCAACTCGATGAGCGTGAAGCCCTTATTTTTGATATGCACGACCCTAATTGTATTCATCGCATCAACCCGCTGGACTACGAATAAAAACGACTAACACCGTCGCGTTATCGCCTGGCTTATCAGTTTCAGGCACAATCGGCGCAACTTTGATCTCTACGCGGCGAACATTTGCCGTTGTCGCGATTGGAAACGCTTGTGTCGCAATTTGCCAGCGCCGTCCCTGCTCTTCGACTTTACGTTCAGAACTGCCTTCAAGCCCAGCTTGAGTCACCGTCATATTGGCCGCTTCATTCATGGCAACAAAATGGGCTAATGTCCGTGTTTCAATGCCTTCCACAGTATTTACATAGTTCATTCCTGCTTTCGTCAATGCAACGGCCGCTACGGCAAAAATCGCCAATGCAACCATCACTTCAAGCAAGGTAAATCCTTTTTGGCGACGGGCTTGTTGTTGAGTCATTGCGCATTCTCACTCGAACGTGTTGAACGGCTTTCATCTTTTTTCACACGCCCCAGCGACGTGACTTCAATTGCATCGCCAATTGGCTGCCCTTCTTGTGAAAGCTGCAACCTCGCCGCTGTTGCTTCGCCATTACCAAACCAAATTAACTTCGGACTCAGCGTACCTGAAGTCATGTCATTCAATCGCTCATTTGGCATTTGTCGCGTATTGTCTTGCACCGGTGTAACAGTCAACATGACACCTGTTGGCAACTCATGAACTTTAAAACCTTCTGCTGGTTTCCATCGTTTGTCTTTGTTGGGATCACTCGGGTCAAACTGCATCACCATATAACGTGCTGGATCAGTCGCAGTTTGGTCAAGTGCTAGCAGCCCGATCATGAGACCTTGGTCTTGCGACTCCAAACGTATTACAGCGATCGAATCAACCAGCTGTTCGCGCTCTTGCAATACTTTCCGCGTTTCTGAACCACCGACAGTGAGGCTGACCATTGCAGCAAAAACACCCGCGATTAACACCACGAGCATCACTTCAATCAGAGTGAAACCCTGCTGCTTCTTGAATTGAATCTGGTTCGAAAATGATAAAGTTTGAGTCGACGACAAACGCTTACCGTGAAAGCGTTTGTTTTTATATTCTATTAATTTCAATAGAGAGTTGTGCATTAATTGAGTATCAACGCGACGATTGCGGATAAGGTAAGGTGACCATTTGATTGATCAATACTTGTTTTAAACTTTCACGCTCACCCAGATAACGCTGATAAAAACTTGAATTCAAAATCGCTGAACCGCCCTGCGCAATTGCCCAAATGGCCGCCAAATAATCACGCGTTGTTAAGTGACTATTAATGCCATCTAAATAAGAATTGGTTAACGGAACAACACGGCGTAGTCTTTGCTTTCTAATACGATAGAGATCTGAAAACAATGACGTTAAACCTGTTCCACCCGCCGCCAAACGTTCCTCAAGTTGATGTAACAGTGCAGTACGTTGTGGATGGTTCAAAAGATGCTGCATATAGGCTACGAGTAACTCTTGAAACCCACCGACAGAGTTCAAAACCAAATCCAAAAGCGCTTGTTCATGGCGAATAATCAGGTGCAGAAACAACTCATCTTTACTTTGAAAATGCTTATACAACGTGCCTTTGGCGAGGTCTAAATGCAATGCTAACGTATCAAGCGTCATTCCACCTTCACCAGAATCCAGTAAAAGCTGCTCCGCCATATCAAAAATCTGTTCTTCTCGCGCTCGAAATTGCGCATGACGATCCACTTGACGATCTGTACTCATCCAATCAATCCTATTACGGTCATTGCTGCAATATCCAAATACTGATTACTTCACTTAACGTCAAAAGCAAAATCCTCCCCCGCGCAGTACTACCGCGCGCTCCTTTTTCTAAGGAGGGGGTAAGCTCATCCCTTTAAAAAAGGGAGGTTGGGAGGGATTTAGCTTTTGATTTTCGCATCATTCAACATACGATCAAAATTCGCTGAAGTTACTTCACCCAACCGTTCTACCGAAATCTGATGAACATCCGCAAGAACACGCGCAACATGCGGTAAATACAACGGTTCATTCGACTTACCACGATAAGGCATCGGCGCTAAATATGGACTATCTGTTTCTATCAATAAACGATTTAATGGCACACGCGCTGCAACATCGCGCAAATCCTGTGCATTTTTAAAACTAATAATGCCCGAGAAGGAAACATAGTAACCGAGTGCCAGTGCCCCCTCAGCCGTATCCCAATCTTCTGTAAAACAATGCAATACGCCATGTGCGGCTTGTTGCTCACGCAGAACTGCAAGCGTATCTGCACGCGCTGCACGCGTATGAACGATGACAGGTTTTCCAGTCAGCTTTCCGGCTGCAATATGACGGGCAAACGACTCACGTTGTACTTCAGCATTTTCAGTACTGTAATGATAATCCAGCCCCGATTCGCCAATTGCCCAGACTTTGTCATGCTTGGCCAAACCAACCAGCGTTTCAACTGTGGCTAATGTCAACATCTCAGCAGATTCACATGGATGCGCACCCACACTGATTCCAACATCAGCATGACGTTCCGCAATATCCATCAACACTGAATAATCATCTAAATCAACGGAAACCGCCAGAAATCGAGACACGCCTGCCGCACGCGCAGCCTCAAGCGCTCGATCAATTGAACCTTCATATGCAGTCAAATCTAAACGATTCAAATGACAATGTGAATCTATAAACACAACAAACCACCTTATTAAAACAACTTTTTAAAAACAAATACTTAATATTACATTGTATATGTCGGTCGGTCAGAATTCATAATCCCTGCTAATAATTTTTCGATTTCATTCTTCAGCTTCTTGCCATCATCGCCGCTGAGTTGCAAAGCAAAACCCGCAGGTCGTGATCCTTGCGCACGATGCATCACCCAAACCACTTTACCCGTTAAAGGTGTACGTTCGGTTGAATCTGGCAATGTCACCACGACAAACACGTCCTCACCCAAAGGAAATGTACGATTGCTCGGTACAAATAAAGCACCGCCATGAACAAAAGGCATATAGCTGCTATATAAAGTTTGTTGATCGCGAATCGGGTAATTAATAATCCCGCCGGCACGTGTGGGCAGCATAAGCACTCCTTTGTCTTAAAACTTTGAACATAGAGAAAAATAACATGATTAACCGCTTCAATGCGACTGTTTAAATTCTTTTTATTGATAATAACGGTAACTCAAAGACCCTCATTTGGTTACGTTGATTTCAAACTCAAAAAAACAAATCATCGCGTATAAAAAAGAGCCGCCTTAACATCATTAAGACAGCTCTTTTTTGTTCGACTGTTTAAACCGCCAAGAAGGCGACTAAACAATGCTATAAAATCATAGCTTGCTGGTCAACTCAGGAACGATTTGGAACAAGTCACCCACCAAGAAGTAGTCAGCAACTGCACCGATTGGCGCTTCTTCGTCTTTGTTGATCGCAACGATCACTTTAGAGTCTTTCATACCAGCCAAATGCTGGATCGCGCCTGAAATACCAACAGCAACATACAGATCAGGTGCAACGATTTTACCCGTTTGACCCACTTGCAAATCGTTTGGTACAAAGCCAGCGTCAACAGCAGCGCGTGATGCGCCCATTGCTGCGCCAAGTTTGTCGACTAATGGAACCAAAACGGTATCAAAGTTTTCACCATTGCCCATACCGCGACCACCAGAAACAACGATGCGTGCAGCACTCAATTCTGGACGTTCAGATTTTGCCAGCGCTTCGCTAACAAAAGTTGATTTACCAGCATTGTCAGCTTCAGCAACGGCTTCGATTGCAGCAGAACCACCCGTTGCCGCAACTGGATCAAAACCAGTACCACGGACACTGATGACTTTAATCGCGTCTGAACTTTGAACAGTCGCAATCGCGTTACCCGCATAGATTGGACGTTCAAATGTGTCAGCAGAAATTACTTTAGTAATTTCAGAAATTTGGCTCACGTCAAGCAATGCTGCAACGCGTGGCAAAAAGTTTTTGCCGTTTGATGTTGCTGCTGCAAGGATGTGGCTGTATGACTTGCCAACGCTAGCAACCAACAGGCTTACGTTTTCAGCCAGTTGATGTGCGTAAGCAGCGTTGTCTGCCAATAATACTTTTGATACACCAGCAATTTGTGCTGCTGCGTCAGCTGCGGCTTGTGCGCCTTGACCAGCAACCAATACGTGCACGTCGCCACCGATGGCTTGTGCAGCTGCAACAACGTTCAATGTTGCTGATTTTAGGCTGACATTATCGTGTTCAGCGTAAACCAAAATAGCCATGTTAGAACTCCCATAAAACGGAATGCGTTTTGTAAAATCAGTTTTAATCTATTTAAAAAATAAAGTACTCAAAAATTAGCGAATTAGATAACTTTCGCTTCATTTTTAAGTTTTTCGATCAACTCATCAACCGACTTCACTTTAATACCTGCTTTACGCTCTGCTGGTGGCTCTACTTTCAATGTTTTTAAAGTAGCCGCAGTGCTTACACCGAAATCCGCAGGAGTTTTAGTATCCAGTGGTTTTTTACGTGCTTTCATGATGTTAGGCAATGCTGCATAACGTGGTTCATTCAAACGCAAGTCAGTAGTCACAATTGCTGGCAATGCCAAATCAACCACTTGTGCGCCGCCGTCAACTTCACGTTCTACTTGCAGAGTTGTACCATTCACAGTCACTTTCGATGCGAAAGTACCTTGACCAACACCCATCAACGCGGCCAACATTTGACCTGTTTGGTTGTTGTCATCATCAATTGCTTGTTTACCGAGCAAAATGATCTGTGGTTGTTCTTGATCTGCAATCGCTTTCAGAATCTTAGCAACTGCCAACGGACCCACGGCATCATCAGTTTGAACCAAGATGCCACGGTCTGCACCGAGTGCCATTGCTGAACGAATTTGTTCTTGAGCTGCTGTTGGGCCAACAGAAACCACAACGATTTCAGTGACAACGCCTTTCTCTTTAAGGCGAACAGCCTCTTCAACTGCAATTTCACAGAATGGATTAATCGACATTTTGACGTTAGTCAGATCAATACCCGTTTTATCCGCTTTGACGCGAACTTTAACGTTGTAATCGACAACACGTTTGACAGCAACAAGAGCCTTCATAAAATTCCTCGGCTTGGCTAGTGGATATATTCAAAAATAGGGTAATAAGGCGAAAAACGCCCTATTTTCTTGAGCCTACAACAATTTTTAGTTCTGCTTGCAACCTATGTTCAGCTGCACTAAAAATGAGCATGCATTAAAGACATAAGAGTGCGCAGTATATTGCTATTTGATGGCGTTCAGGTCAAGTTGAATTGACGTCTAAACAGTAAAAATCTGTACTAAAGCCTCATTCAAAGCATATTAATCGGAAAATTCTGTGCAAAAAAACATCTTTTAAATTGACAATGATCATTGTCTATAGCAGGATTAAGCTTAAGTTGACAAACCCTGTTGTCAAATACAGTTGCAAGTTAAAACGAGTACAAAGCGTGGTTCTCAATCCGAACAGATTAAACCTCTCTTTTAAGGAGTAACTCATTGTGCAAAGCGCAGTCGATATATTAGAAGTCAAAAAAGCCTCATTTAGCACTCATCGCCATAGCATTACTGTGCGTCGCCCTGAATTCAACTTTGATCGACTTCCAAAATATTACTTTAATAACAACCCACTGCTCTCTCATCTTCTCACAGCTCTCTCGCTTACTTTTCCCAATGGTGAACGCTTCTTTGTTCATTCCGTGCGCAATGTTCGTGATCAAGTAAAAGCAAAAGATTTACAAGCGGATGTGTCTGCGTTTATTGGCCAAGAAGCCATGCATAGCCATGCACATGAAGATTTCAATGATTTTGCGAAGCGGATTGGGCTAGATGTCCAACCCATCATTGATTCTGAATACGCCAAAGTTGAACAAATTAAAGAAATTCTGACCGATAAACAGCAACTTGCAGTGACTTGTGCGCTTGAGCATTTCACAGCAATCATCGCACAATACTTGCTGGAACATAAAGATTTCCACGATCAATTACATCCTGATGCAGCGCGTTTATGGATGTGGCATGCGCTTGAAGAAACCGAACATAAAGCTGTGGCTTTTGATGTATATAAAGAAGTATTTGATGACGAAGTCGTTCGTAAACGCACTATGCGTATTATCACGACGACGTTCTTATCGCGAATTGGTTATATCACCGCTAAACTACTGATCAATGATAAAAAAGGACGCTTACAGTTTAAGCAACATTGGAATGCTTTTCAGCAATTATCACAGTTAGCAAAAGCATTACTGCCCGTCTATTTGGATTATTACAAAACTGATTTTCATCCGAATCAGCATGATAGTGATGCGGTTGCAGATGAGTGGCGCGGTAGATTATTTGCAAGCTAAAAGTTACATGTAATAGTTTTTCAGTTCTCTAGGTTGCGCTTGTATCTAATGCAGGCGCTTTTTTTATGGAATTTATGATTATTAAAACAACTTTGGGTCAATTCATCGATTATGAGGTGCCAAAATAATAATTGCCATGCCAATTAACGCAACGCTTGAACCCACTAAATCCCACATTGTCGGTCGAATACCCTCAACCAACCAAAGCCATAAAATCGCAACACCAATATAAACCCCACCATACGCCGCATAGACGCGACCAGCGGCATTTGGATGTAACGTCAATAACCATGCAAATAACGCAAGCGCAAATGCCGCTGGTAGCAATAACCAAGCAGTTTTCCCTTGTTTTAACCAAAGATACGGCAAGTAACAGCCAATAATTTCAGCTAAAGCAGTGAGTCCAAATAGTGCAATTGTTTTCAGCATAGCGAGTCATTTCCAAGTCTATCGTTTCACTTCCGAGCTCTCGGATGCGTCTGATCATAAACTTTCGTTAAATGCTCAAAATCTAAATGAGTATAAATCTGCGTCGTACTAATATTCGCATGCCCCAAAAGCTCTTGAACCGCACGCAAATCACCGCTACCTGCCAGCAAATGTGACGCAAAACAATGGCGTAATAAATGCGGATGTAAATGTTGAGCAATTCCTGCCCTTAACGCTTGATGACTAACTCTGCGCTCAATGGTTCTAGGATGTAATGACTCACCACGACGCTCGCTAATGAATACATGTAACACACCTACCTCAGCCCACAAAGCGCGATGAGGCAACCACTCTTCTAATGCTAAAATTGCTT
>CAYJUB010000031.1:4458-11631 GCA_964373145.1 uncultured Moraxellaceae bacterium | reverse complement strand
CAAGTGCTGATAAATAGCTATTCCACTCCAGAGGTACATTGACCGTGCTCACGATTAAATCCAACGTGCCTTTGATCTTTGACAGCGCTCGTTTGTCGCGGCTAGAGATGACGTGATGCGCACCCATCGCCTTGATCTCATCGACTTTGTCTGGATTCGAGCTAAACGCCGTGACTTCGCAGCCCCATGCTTTAAACAACTTAATCGCCATGTGACCTAAACCACCGATGCCGACCACACCGACTTTATGAATCGGTAACGTGTTGTGCTGTAACAATGGCGCGAATACCGTGATCCCGCCACAGAGCATTGGCCCCGTTTTAGCGGGATCTAAATTGGCAGGGAGAGGAATTGCCCACTCCCAACTGGCACGAACCGTTTCCGCAAAACCACCATGGTGCTTAATGATGGTCGCTGTGGATGTCGCGCATAGGTTCTGTTTACCGTTAATGCATGGATTGCAATGCTGACAACTCTCCGCAGTCCAACCAATACCAACAGTTTGACCAATGCTTAAACCACGCGCCTCTGAACCCAGCGCAATCACTTTACCAATAATTTCATGACCGCCCACGACTGGATATACCGTATTGCCCCACTCATTATCGATCACCGATAAATCAGAATGACAAATACCGCAGTATTCAACCTTCACTTCAACCTCGTGCGCTTTCAGCTCACCCGCCTCATATTCATAAGACTGCAAAGGTTGATTGGGTGCATGGGCGGCATAGGCGCGAACAGTCGTCATGGTTTATCCTTTAAGTGAATGGTTTTAACGAATAGCATTGCCCACTACCATAACTCAAATCGCCTAGAGTTCCAGTATCAATGTGTGGTTTTTTTAAGTGCCTGATTTATAGTGAGGCGATTATCTAATACAGAACAATCAACGCGCTTACTTCTCAGCCCACCGTTTTCAATTCAGACTCTCTCGGTTTCAGCAAACGGCCAAAGTCCTGGAATGACAATGGTTTACTATAAAAATAACCTTGTACATACTCACAATCCACGTCCCTCAGAATTTGTAACTGTCTTTCTGTTTCGACACCCTCAGCAACCACCGATAAGCCTAATGCCTTCGCCATTGCCATAATCGCTTCTACAATTGCTCGGCCATCACTATTTTCAATATCCTGAATAAAACAGCGATCAATCTTCAGAACATCAATCGGTAACCGCTTGAGATAACTTAACGACGAATATCCCGTACCAAAGTCATCAATCGCAATACCAATACCGATTGAGTCGATCCGCTCAAGTTGCAAACGTACGGCATCAGGATCGTCCATGAGCAGACTTTCCGTAATTTCCACATCGAATAACGTAGTATCCAGCTGATGATATTTCAGTGTATTGGCAATATATTCAGGCAAACTGCCATTGGCAAATTGCACCGTCGAAAGATTGACTGCGACCGGAACAACATCCAGTCCCTCATCGCGCCAGTTAGCTAACCGAGAAGCCACTTCATCAATAATCCAATTTCCCAGCGGGATAATCAGACGACTTTCTTCTGCCAAGGACACGAACCGATCTGGCGCAAGCCGACCCAACGTAGGATGCTGCCATCGAATCAACGCCTCTGCGCCAGACAATTTACCGGTTTGAGCACAATACTTCGGCTGATATTCGAGGAAGAAATCATTGGCTTCCAACGAACGACGGAACTGCGCTTCCATTTCCATTTTGGCTAAACCGATGCCTTCTTGCTCCTCTGAAAACACTTGGTAATTATTTCGCCCTGCATCTTTGGCACGATAAAGGGCAATATCAGCACACTTCAACAACCGATCGGCATTAATGCCATGTTCTGGGAAAAAAGCGATCCCCATACTGGCGGTCACGGTGAGCTCACGTCCTTCCAATTTGAATGGGCTGGTCATGCGTTCAATGATCTTTTGCGCAACAATCGCAACCGATTCCATCCGCTCCAGATTTGAAATGATCAATGCAAACTCGTCACCACCCAATCGCGCCACAAAGTCGTCTTTACGCAGTGCTGACTGTAAACGTTGAGCAGCAGTTCGCAACAAACTATCACCAACCGCATGACCCAACGTATCATTCACATCCTTAAACCGATCAAGATCGAGATAACAAACCGCAACCATTTTTCCGCTTTGAATGGCTTGATCCAAAAACTTAGGCAAGCTTTCAATGAGACTGCGCCGATTCGGCAACTCGGTCAATGAGTCAAAAAAAGCCAGACGATTGATCACAGCTTCAGATTCTTTTTGCAAAGAAACATCGGCAACATTACCGACAATGTTAGTAATATTACGATGCTCATCAAACATTGCAGCGAGTGAAACCAATGCCCAAAAGGTACTGCCGTCACGGCGTACAATTCGAAACTCTCCCCGCCACTCATTGCCATGATGTAGACTTTCCCATCGCTCATCACTGATATGCTCACTCAGCAGCATGCTGCTGGGCTGCCCAATCACATCCAGCCAGTCATGACCAATCAACACGAGCAACTTAGGGTTTGCATATTCAATCCGTCCGTTCGCATTGGTAATAAAAATACCTGCCGCCGAATTCTCCACAGCTTTGGAGAGTTTACTCAGTTGAATTTCAGCTTGTTTACGTTGCTGTAACTCAGTTTGGAGTTTACTACTATGTAGCTCAACCGCCTCTCGCTGGATTAACAGATGACTTCTCAGGTTCTCCATAGAACTGAGTAATTTACCAATTTCGTCACTCCCATGTACGGTGACGCGGCTGCTCCAATCACCCACAATAATACGTTTGGCAACATCCACAGCTCGATCCAATGGACGTAGAATAAATCGACGGATGATTCCCGCATTGATAATTAACAATGAAAAACTTATAAAAACGCCGCCGATTAGTCCAACGAGTGCGAGCATTTTTGCTTGTTTTTTAACAAGATTCAGTTGCTCATCATGTTGCGCATATAAGTCTTTTTGCAGATGATCCAGATGCTCATTAAAGCGCTTCTGAGCCATTGCAACTTGATAGACACGATCATGCCCAGTACCTGCGATAATTGAGCCTTCAATTTCATCTCGAGCCCACGAATCCGCTGTTTCACTATACTCAGCAAATGCTACCGCCAATTCACGATCATTTCTGCCATTCGCACCTCCAATCTCAATCAACTGAGCAATCGTTTGCCTCGTTCTTTCAGCCTGCGCTTGAGCGGGCTGCAACAACTCAATATCCTCGCTGGAAATCACCGTCGCATACTCAGCTCGCATCTCCTCAGCTTGCTGCCGACAATTTGTGATGAGCTGGAGTAAGGGAAATGTCGTCAGCGATGAACGTACAGCGGATTGAACAGCAGATGCGGACATCACAACGTAAGCAACATAAATGCCCATACCGATGATACAAATCAGTACAACCGTCAGTAATTTGAGACGAATCGATACGTTATGGACAAATTGAAACATGATGCCATGTTTTCCCGTTATTAAACCTCGACCTAAGAAGGGTGTAATGCCTTCAACCATTCCACAGCACCATATAAGACTGACAGCGCACAGTGCCTTTAGACAAATTGCGAATCACTCTTCACGAATAATATTAATAATTTTGACACTCGCATCCGTCTGAGATCGATCCATATAAGAAATCACTTTTGAGGATCCCGCAACCGCTTGTTTGACCTCTTGAGGACGAACTTGTCTTGCGGGCTCGGCTTTTCCTGTAAAAATCATTTTGGCCCAATAGGTTTCCACTTGCTCGGGCGTCTTATCTAAAATCGACTGATAAAATGTATTTCGATAGTCACCGCTCACATCCAGAGGCACAGCAATCTCACCATTGGGGAATTTGCTCGTTTGCCCCAGAAATATTCTGCGCAACTCTGCTTGTTTTAAGTGATTAAAACTCACATGAGGATTAGCAACCACCACCAATTCCGCCTGGGCTACTGTCGCATGGATCATGAGATAGCATGAAAAAATTCCAGTCCATATCCTTTGTTTTTTCATCATAGGCTCCCGACTAAAAAGCCACATTCATGCTGACACTATAAATATA
This sequence comes from uncultured Moraxellaceae bacterium, assembly GCA_964373145.1. Lineage (GTDB taxonomy): Bacteria > Pseudomonadota > Gammaproteobacteria > Pseudomonadales > Moraxellaceae > Aquirhabdus. Next base: position 7,617 of record CAYJUB010000031.1, on the reverse strand, counting down.
GGCCGACTTGAGTGTAGAGGGAGTAGCCGCCAATGATGGAGGCGGTAGAAAAAAACCTGACCGAAAATTGCCTTTAAAGTCACTCACTCGATCTGCCTGAAATTTAAGACAGATATTATCCTTAAGTTGATATCGCGTCCCCACGGACATGGTTCGCTGGTCAAGATTGACTAACTTTCTGAAAATTGCATTGCCTGGTGCGGGAATTTCATCCAATTCATCTAAATTAACTTCTTTATACCGACTGTACACCACATAAGGCAGCCATTTTCCGTAATGGTATCCCACACTGGCATAGCCGGAATTGTAATCTCTGATAAATCCGGAAAAACGAAGCGCAGCCATCTCACCTGCAGCAAACCAGCGGCCATCATCATAAATAAAGCCTGCGTCCGAAAACTGTGCACGGCGTTTATTGGTTCTGACCGAGGATTGCAACAACGCGTTATATTGGTCAATCTGCGAGGGTGTATAGCCGTATTTACTCACCAATACGCTGTCTATGTTCTTCGTCACCCCTGCCGTTAGAATAGGCTCAAGATTGACGTCAGTCACCCCACTACCTGCATGCAACGTCAAATCTTCATTTGATAACGAAACTGCCAATTGCTTAAAATTTTTGACTTGATAACCACGTAAGTTTTCTTCATTAAAACTGGGTTGGATTCGCAGTAACCAATCACCAAGTGCACGCTTATAGAGCAATGCAACGCCATTCACACTGTAAAGCCCAGCTAATTGACCATAAATTTCAGGCGGTAAATGCGCCCAAGGATAAGCCGCACCCACGCGTATGTTTTCAGACCAGAGATAGGTGGAAAAGGCAAATCGCCCAGTGCGTAATGTCCACTCATCATTCAATTTATAATCAAGATAAGCCCAATTGACCCTAGGGACATAGCTGGTTTCTGGCGTATCTTCGGCAGCGACATACATCTGGGTTGTAAAACTCAGCTGATCATCCAAACGATATTTCAGTTGTAAACCGACCACTGAGTCGTATTCAGATGAAATACTCGATTGAATAAGAGGCGATTTGGTTAATTTTGGATCTGGATAACTACTGCCTTGATTATTACTCAGCTTGCTCAAACCCGCGGTCACATAGCCATGGAGTTGTAAGTCTGGGGTCAAATCAACGGCTAACACAGACGTACTCATACAAAGCATGCCAAAAATAGTGAAAAAAATTCGTAAGCGTTTAGACGTTAGTGATTGATCAACATCGAAGATCAACCTTTGTTTTTGCACATCGAGTCGTCTGCAGCGCGATATGACGCTCGCTTTATTTTTCAAAGCCCTATTTTTAAAAAGTCTATTTCTCAAAGTAATATTTTTCAAAGCACTACCATCCTTGAGTATTCTGCGCCATCTTCGGTTATGTCATTTTTATAATCTAGCGCAATCATCGCAAAGCTAACACAAAAATCATGCGTGTTGCAGCAATTACGCCAGTAGATTCTACCTATAGAAAATTCACCTACTATTTTCCGCTGACAATACTAATAATTTTGACACTGGAATCCACTTGGGATCGATCCATATAAGAAATCGCTCTCGGAGATGACGCGACAGCCTGTTTAACCACTTGTGGCTGAATTTTTCTCGGTGGCATCGCTTTCCCAGTAAAAATCATACTTGTCCAATAGTTTTCGACTTGGGCAGAAGATTTATTTAAGATAAATTCATAAAACGTATTACGAAAATCACCGCTTACATCCAAAGGCTCCGCCCTCTCGCCATTTGGAAACTTACCCGTTTGACCCAAAAAAATTCTGCGTAACTCGCCTTGCGTCAAACTACTAAAAGAAGCATGAGTATTCGCTATGACCACTAATTCGGCATGAGCAACCATCATTTGTGGCAAAAGTAATAATGAAATCACTCCCGTCAGAATCAGCTTATTTTTCATCAATAAGCTCCTGACTAGAACGTCGCATTCAAGCTAGCACTATAAATATAGGCTGACTTGAGTGTTGACGGCGTTGTCGTCGTTGGAGGCGGCAAGAAAAAACCTGACACATACTCCCGATTAAAACCGCTGACCTGATCAGCCTGTAATTTAAGACTGATATTCGGCTTAAATTGATAGCGTGCACCGATAGAGACCGTCCGCTGCGACCATCGTCATAGATAAAACCCATATCCGAAAAAGCGGCACGCACATTGTTAAACTTGACCGAAGAATGCAGTGCGGCGTTGTATTGGTCTATATCCGTTTGCGAATAGCCGAATCCAGCAAGCGCACCATCCAGCCCTACGGTCAATGCCGCTTTAGTTGCATCATCAATATCTGCACTGGCTAATGCACTCCCGATATGCAAAGTCAGATTTTGATTAGACAACGATGCAGACAATTGTTTGATTTGGTTAATTTTATATCCATTGAGCTTTTCTTCACCAAAACTAGGCTGAACGCGCAGTATCCAATCATCCATTGCGTGTCGATAGAGCACCGCAACACCATTCTCACTATACAACCCGCCCAATTGCGAATAAATTTCAGACGGTAGACGTGCCCAAGGATAAGCCGCACCTACTTTTAAGTTTTCAGAATAGAGATAAGAAGCCAGCGCAAATCGCCCAGCCCGCAAAGCCCACTCATCATTAAACTTATAATCGATATAAGCCCAATTGGATCTCACCACATAATTATGATCTGGATCGCCCGTTGCAGCGACATAAAACTGAGTTGCCACATCGATCTGGTCATTGACCGTGTAATTCAGTTGCAATCCAGCAACCGAATCATAATCAGAGGTGATTTTTGACTTTATGACAGTCGTACCGCTGCTCAGTGGATTTGGATATGTCGTATCTTGATTATTATCCAGCTTGGCTAGGCCAGCGGTCACATAGCCATGAAGTTGTAAATTGGGGGTGAGTTCTACTGCGAGCACAGGCATACTGACGCTGAGTACGCCAGAAATAGCACTCATCGAAATTAAATAGTTATAATTATTTAACATGACCGACCTCAACAAAACAGAAATGAAAAACTAGAATCAGGCATATCACTGGCCGTAACTACGTTACTCATTCACTTCATGATTTTGCAGCGCGATTGGTGAGCGCTTGTTTCATTTTTAGAGATTGAAAGTTAATGAACATGATGCCCTCCAACTTGGCAATTTTTTAGGTATAACCGACATCCCTTTG
>CAYJUB010000031.1:0-4448 GCA_964373145.1 uncultured Moraxellaceae bacterium | reverse complement strand
CCTTTGCATTAAAATTAACACATATTTGAAGCTTAGTTCACATTTTTTTACAATCCGTTTACTGTTGTGATGATCATTCAACGCCATATCCACCAAAATAAAAAAACACTGTATAAACAGTGCTTTTTTAACATCCGACCCCATAGCTTACGTATAAGTCACATCAGTTTGCGCAACTTTGGTTAAGACATCATCCAGTTGTTTTTTCTTGGTCACATAGCTTGCAAGTTGTGAGGATGAGCTCCTCCAAAATTTCTGCAACGAACGCGCCGTTACCGCTGGCATCTCAACCATCGGTAAATGCCCAGCACCGCGTAAGATTTTAACGTCCGAATGAGGGATGAGTTGTTTAAAAACATCGGCACATGAAGGATGTAAAATCCGATCATTCTCGCCCCACATGATCAGGGTCGGTTGCTTGATGGTTGCAATGGTTTCAAAAACATCAGAATCGGCATCTTTCATCAGTTGATGAGACAGGTACATATTAATGTGTTGTCTCGACACGAGTTCTTGGTACATCAATGGCGCTAGAAATGCAGTCAATGCCCAACGACGATACGAGGTCACCGTGCTCATCATATACACGACATCCGTCAATCGCTCCGCAACCAACTGGTTTCGACCTTGCTGTAATTCACGTTCAAAATAAGTCAACTGATCGCCAAAGACACCGAGTGCATTCATCAATGTCAGGCTTCTGACTTGATCAGGTTGTCGAACTGCGAATAATGCCGCGATACCACCGCCCATTGAACTGCCAACGACATGAAAGTCTTCAGGTAAATAGCGATTTGCCCACATCTCTAAACGAGAAATTTGATCTTCAATACGATAAGACTCGGCAAAATCAAAGGTACTTTCTCCCCAACCTGGCAAATCTGGCACGAACAAGCGATAACGCTTCGCCATAAAAGGGAGCAGCATGATCCAGTTTTCTTTATTCGATGCGAAGCCATGAATCAGTAATAATGGTTCGCCATGCAGATTTCCGCCTTCAAGCCACACGATTTTTTGTGAATTGATATAGGTGCTACGACGCTGCATGCCTGTCGCTAATCCATGAACACGATGCAACAACGCAAGGGTAAACTTTGAGGGCTTCCAATGCTTGAGCAGCTTCTCATTGGGTACATAATTAGAGTTAGCCATACCCTCACTCAAGACATCAATATATGACTTTACGCTATTAGACATTCGGATTTCCTCACATTGCGTACACATCGTGCACGTTGCAATCAACAGTTAAAACTTCTGACACAAAATGACAACTGATTATCAAAAATACAATTGACTCCGACTATAACTGGCAAAAACAACAGTTCCCTTAGCATTTAGTGACATTTATGGATATCGTGACGAACACATCGGCAAGTTCTGTCAGACAATACTAAGAACAAAAAATGGGATAAAAATACTGAAATCCAGTCGAGTGGGTTTTATAAAACCCTTTAAATAACTGGACAAGATGATTGTAAAATCAAAAGAAAATAGATTTTTTATTATTAAATAATCAAAATTTTCAGGTAAAAAAATACGTGTGGTCATCGCCTAAAACGACAAACCACACGCAAAATCGTGATCATCAAACTTTAGCTAATGCTTGCTCCAAATCCGCAATGATGTCATCGATATGTTCCAATCCCACGGATAAACGAACCAGATCTTCGCTGACACCCGCTTTTGCCAATTCTTCGCTATTCAACTGGCGATGTGTGGTCGTTGCAGGATGACATGCGAGGCTTTTTGCATCACCGATATTGACCAGACGTGTAATTAACTGCAAAGCATCAATCAATTTTGCTCCCGATTCAGCACCGCCTTTTACACCGAAGGACAAAATTCCAGATGCCTTGCCGTCCAGATATTTCTGCACCAAATGATGCTCACGATGATCAGGTAATCCCGCGTAATTGACCCAAACGACTTTCTCATGGTTTTGCAAATACTGAGCGACTTTAAGTGCATTTTCACTATGCCGCACGATACGCAATGGCAACGTCTCGAGCCCTTGTAAAATCTGAAATGCATTAAATGGACTTAATGCTGCACCTGTATTGCGCAGCGGAACCACACGTGCGCGGGCAATATATGCAGCAGCGCCAAGCGCCTCGACATAATTCACGCCGTGATAACTCACGTCGGGTGTATTGAGACGCTTAAAGCGTTCTGGGTAATCTCCCCACGGAAACTTGCCACTATCCACAATCACACCACCAATACTGGTGCCATGTCCCGCAATATATTTGGTCAATGAATGAACAACGATATCCACACCATGCTCAAAAGGACGGCCTAGAATGGGAGTAGACACAGTACTGTCGACAATCACAGGAATCCCATGCTGGTGTGCAATTTCAGTAATCGCCTGCAAATCCACGATATTGCCCAATGGATTACCAATCGTTTCCGCAAAAACAGCTTTGGTTCGAGAATCAATCAACTTGGCGATTTCTTCAGGTTTCTGATAATCAAAAAAGCGAACTTCGATGCCTTGCAGCGGAAAAGTATGCGCAAATAAATTATAAGTTCCGCCATAAAGTGTCGATACGGAGACGATGTTATCGCCCGCTTCGGCAATCGTCTGAATCGCATAGGTAATCGCAGCCATACCTGACGCTACAGCAAGTGCCCCAATCCCACCCTCAAGTGCAGCCATACGCTGTTCAAGCACGGCTGTTGTTGGGTTCATAATCCGTGTATAAATATTGCCTTGGACTTTTAGATCAAACAAATCAGCGCCATGTTGAGTGCTATCAAAGGCGTAAGATGTGGTTTGATAAATCGGTACAGCGACTGATTTTGTTGTTGGTTCTGGACTGTAACCCGCATGAATGGCTAACGTTTCGGCTCTCATCTTGAATCCCTTGGCTGAATTTAATGAAGTCATATCATAACTAAATCGTGATCAAATACAGTAATTTCTCGTTCCAAAAAAATCAGCTATGCTTTTTCATATCTTGAGTCTTTTTATCAATGACTTATATTTTATATTGCAAAGCATAATAAATTCGATGATTTATCTTAACTTAATTCAATTAAAACAATATTTTGAATAAAATTCATTTACACAAACTATTATTGATAAATCATGTGGTTTCGGTGCACCATTGGCGATATCAACTTTTCAGCAATATCCACCTAAAAAAAGACACGATCATGACTATAGAAACCTCAAATACCGAACCAACAAATACCAATGCGGGCATTGCGATTTACCCATCAAATGCTGAATCCATTGGCAATACACCCCTGATTCGCATTAATAAACTAGGACCAGCTGGCGTGACTATTCTGGTCAAAACCGAAAGCCGTAATCCTGCTGGTTCAGTCAAATGCCGAATTGGTGCAAATTTAATTGCCGATGCCGAAGCGCGTGGCGTATTGAAAAAAGGCATCACGATTATTGAGCCAACCAGTGGAAATACGGGCATTGCGCTGGCATTCGTTGCTGCTGCAAAAGGCTATAAAATCACACTGACCATGCCTTCCAGCATGAGTTTAGAACGTCGTCAAGTGTTGAAAGCTTTGGGGGCGGAACTGGTACTGACTGATCCGGCTCTCGGTATTAAAGGTGCTGTGGTTGAAGCGCAGCGTATTAAAGACAGCGATCCTGATCACTATTTTTTGCCACAGCAATTTGAAAATCCAGCGAATCCAGAAATTCACATTAAAACCACTGGCCCTGAAATTTGGGCAGCCACAGGGGGTAATGTTGATGCATTTGTCGCAGGTGTAGGCACAGGTGGCACGATCAGTGGTGTCTCTCAATATTTTGAGCACGTCAGAGGAAAAACAATACATAGTGTTGCCGTTGAACCGACCGAATCACCGATCATCACGCAAACCCGTAATGGCGAAGATATCAAACCAGCACCCCATAAAATTCAAGGTATTGGCCCGAACTTCATTCCAAAAAACTTAGATTTGTCGATCATTGATGAAGTGCAAACGGTGAGCAGTGAAGACGCGATTGCGTGGTCACGTCGCTTGGCAACTGAAGAAGGTATTTTGTCAGGCATTTCTTCTGGTGCAGCCATTGCCGCAGCGGTGAAAGTTGCCGAACGTCCAGAATGGCAAGGCAAAACCATCGTCGTCATTCTGCCTGACTCTGGTGAACGGTATCTGTCATCGGTGTTGTTTGCAGGTTTGTTTGATGAGGTGAAGTAACTAAATCATTTGTTTGAAACGATAAAATAGCTCATTGAACCTGCGGGTACTGATCCTGTCGAAGTATCGAAATGCGCGTTAGATGCGCCGTCACTTCGACAAGCTCAGTGAGCTATGTTGTTTAGATTAACAAAACTCTAAACAACGATAATAAAAAAACTCCAAGTGAAAAGTGCCGCAACTACTGGCATACTCGTGATAACTTTTTATCTCGACATTAAAATAAGGGGCTGTACTAGATTAGCAAAGGTGCTAGTCTATGTTTATGAAGCTAACTC
>CAYJUB010000030.1:0-11914 GCA_964373145.1 uncultured Moraxellaceae bacterium | reverse complement strand
TGCGAGTTTGCTTCTATTTTTCAATATCTTAATAACAAAACCTCAACAGCCCCTAGTAAAAGCGGGCGTTTTAGCTAAGATTTGTCTAAGTGGTGACCCATATCACACTTCACAAAAATATCGTAACAATCTGCGTAAAAAGGCGCATATTGTTAGACGTCTTCACACGCCATGACTTGTCCAAATCGTTCGTTTTGGTTAAAGTTGCGGCCTTGCTTGTTTGCCTTTATTTTTTCTGGAATGTCCTGTGATTCTTAAGCGTCTGTTTGGGTTGTTTTCGACCGATTTAGCCATCGATCTTGGCACTGCTAATACTCTGATCTATGCTCCGGGCAAAGGTATCGTACTGAACGAACCTACCGTCGTCGCGATTCGCCACAATGGTCATCATAAAACTGTTGCAGCGGTTGGTCTTGATGCTAAGCAAATGCTAGGTCGTACGCCAGCAAACATTTCTGCTATTCGCCCATTAAAAGATGGCGTGATCGCGGATTTTGAAGTCACCGAAACAATGCTTCAGTTTTTTATCCATAAAGTGCATGAGCGTCGTCTGATTCCACCGACACCGCGTATCGTGGTGTGTGTGCCCTGTAAATCAACACTGGTTGAACGTCGCGCGATTCGCGAAGCGGTATTGCAAGCGGGTGCGCGTGATGTGCGTTTGATCGAAGAGCCAATGGCGGCAGCGATCGGTGCGGGTATGCCAGTCGAACAAGCACTCGGCTCTATGGTCGTGGATATCGGTGGTGGTACCACTGAAATCGCAATCATTTCATTGTCTGGTTCTGTATATTCAGATTCTTTGCGTGTTGGCGGTGATTTGTTTGACGAATGTATCGTGAACTTTGTTCGTAAAGAACATGGTTGCATCATCGGTGAAACCACTGCTGAACGTATCAAGCAACAAATAGGTATGGCGTTTGCCGATGCTGATGGCGAGATCCGTGAAATTGAAGTGCGTGGTCGTCATTTAGCAGAAGGTGTACCGCGTTCATTTATCGTTAAATCGAATGAAATTTTGCTCGCATTGGCTGATCCATTAGCGGCGATTGTCAGTGCGGTAAAAACTGCATTGGAACAAACCCCACCAGAGTTGTCTGCAGATATTTCTGAGCGTGGTATTGTCCTGACTGGCGGTGGCGCATTGCTTCGCAATTTGGATAAATTGCTTTCACGCGAAACGGGTTTGCCAGTGGTTGTTGCGGAAGATCCATTGACTTGCGTAACGCGTGGTGGTGGTAAAGTGCTTGAGCATTTTGATAATCCAAACTACGACATGCTGTTTGTTGGATAGTTTTTGTTGAATAGTGATAAAGCCGACTTTTGATGAGTCGGCTGTTTGTATGAGTCATATGTTCTGCTGACCAGCAACTCGCCAGTCAGCTTCTAGATAATGAGGCGGATATCGTTGGAACAGAATATTTTTGCCCGCGATGTCCAAACCTTTCGACCAATGGCGTTGGCACTGATTACCTCACTGGTTTTGATGGTGGCGGATTGGCAACATCCTGATTGGTTCGATCCTTTGCGCAGTGTGACACGTGCCGCGTTTGATCCGCTCTATGTCTTTGCTAGTTATCCAGTGTTGTCTGGTGATTGGTTGAGTGAACAAGCTCAGTCAGAAGAAGTACTCCGCCGAGAAAACTCCGCTCTGAAAGCTGAACGCCTCCAAAACAATGTCCGTTTGCAAAAACTTGCAGAACTTTCTGCTGAAAACACGCGTTTGCGTGGCCTACTGAATACGCCATTGATTATTGACGGTCGGATGATGATTAGTGAAATCATTGGTACTGACCCAGATCCATTGCGTCATATTCTTGTGATCAATCGTGGTGAAACCGATGGGGTATTCATTGGGCAAATGGTGCTAGACGACAAAGGGGTAGTTGGACAAGTCCTTGATGTATTTAGCCATAGTGCACGGATTCTCTTAATTTCAGATAAAGAAAATGCTATCTCTGTTCGCATTGATCGCACCGGGATGCGTGGAATTACCGCAGGTACAGGTGATAGTGGGCGTATGAGTTTGCAATACGTGCCAAAAACTGCCGATGTGAAGGTCGGTGATCGTGTCTTTACCTCTGGATTGGGTGAGCGTTTTCCTGCGGGTTATCCAGTAGGCGAAGTGTTTTCAGTGCAGCGTGAAGGCAATAGTGAGTTTCTCGATATTGCGATTAAACCCTCTTCTCAGCTTGAGGGCGGACATCATGTGATTTTGTTGTTCTCTGCGCCGCTTGCAAAAGAACAACCACACACCGAACCTGATTTGAAAAAAACAGATGATCAATCATCACAGCAATTAGGGATGCGATATGCCGCGCAATAACGCATCTTCCTCGATTTCAGACAGTCGCTCGTTAGTGAAACCAGATCCACTGTTGCCGATACCGATTAGTCTGGTCGTTGGATCGATATTAACTGTATATCCCGTTTCTTCCTCAATGAGCATTTGGCGACCTGAGATTATGCTCATGTTGACCTTGTTTTGGGTGATGTGTCAGCCAAAGTGGTGCGGGGTTTGGTTTGCTTTCGTGATGGGTTTTATTACGGATTTAATGCTAGATAGTCATCTGGGAACGCATGCGTTTGTGTTTGTGTTACTGACGTTTGCGGCCAGATTTTTAACGCGAAACAAGCGAATACTGACTTTCCCAAGTCGTTGGATTATTGCGACGATTGTGATCATCTTAAATTTTGTTTTATTGTTTCTGTTTCATCGTATGAATGGCAATGTTGTTCCACTATGGTTTTGGAGTCCGATCATTCCAAGTATTTTGGTTTGGCCACTGATTTGTGTCTTACTCAAGCGTTGGCGAGGGTCCTAATCCTCGCCGTATGAGTGTTTTTGAATGACGGTTTTTAAACGATAAAAGCTGTTGAAGTCGTCAAATATTCATCTGATGAATTGCCTTATTATAGATAAAATTTCATGTCACTTTTTTCCGAATTACATATTGTACTTGCATCGACTTCACCACGGCGAAAAGAATTACTTGAGCAAGTTGGACTTCAGTTCACTACAGCTGTCATTGATATTGATGAGTCGGCTGTTGCTGGTGAGGTAGCAACGGAATACGTTGTTCGTCTTGCGAGTGAAAAAGCACAAGCCGCTGTGCCTCTGTTTTCAACTGACAATCTGATCATTGCTGCGGATACGACTGTCACAGTCGATGGTCATATTTTAGGAAAGCCGATCGATCAAGATGATGCGTTTGCCATATGGCGGTTGTTGTCTGGTCGTACCCATCAGGTGATGACGGGTGTTGCCGTGGCTTATGCAGGGCAAATCAAAACTAACCTCGTAATCACAGATGTAGAGTTTTTACCTTTAACGCCTTCACAAATGCAGAGTTATTGGGAGAGTGGCGAGCCTATTGGGAAGGCGGGTGGTTATGCGATACAAGGTCTAGGTGCAGCTTTTATTCCTCGCATTCAAGGTAGTTATAGTAATGTCGTTGGTTTGCCGTTGGTTGAAACTTTAGCCTTGATTCAAGAAGCAGTTGTGCAGAAATAAATATATTTATTCGATATTTAGAATCAATCAATCAAGTATATGATGTGTAATAATCCAGAATGATGTCGTAAAAATTTAGGTAAGAAATCGTTATGACCGAAGAAATTCTCATTAATGTCACGCCGATGGAATGTCGTGTCGCACTGATTGAAAATGGCAGTGCACAGGAGTTATTCGTTGAGCGGACAACGCGTCGTGACCTCGTTGGAAATATTTACAACGGCAAAGTCGTGCGGGTTCTGCCAGGGATGCAGGCGGCATTCATCGAGATAGGCCTCAGTCGTACGGCTTTTTTACATGTGAACGACATGGTTTGGCCACGCAATCAACCGATTCCAAATATTTTTGATCTCCTGCATGCCGGTCAGCAAGTCACTGTGCAGGTGATGAAAGACATGCTCGGTAGTAAGGGTGCGCGATTAACGACTGACTTATCTATTCCTTCGCGTTATCTTGTACTCATGCCTTATGGTCAACATATCGGCGTCAGTCAACGGATTGAGCAAAACGAAGAACGTGAACGCCTGAAAGGCATGATTGAAGCGATCCAACAAAAATCTGATTTACCCGGTGGAATCATTGTCCGTACCGCAGCGGAAGGTGTGAGTGAGGCGGATATCGAGCGCGATATGCACTATTTGGCACAGCTATGGAAGCATGTGCAAGAGCGCCGAACTTCAGCGACGACTTCACTCATTTATGCCGAGTTGCCTTTAGCCGAACGCATTATTCGTGACCTTGCGAGTGAGGATACTGCAAAAATCTATGTTGATTCGCGTGAAGCATTTACCAAGATTAGCGATTTTTCTAAAGAATTTGTCCCTGTTGTCGCGGATCGAATCAGCCATTATCCGGGTGAGAAGCCGCTGTTTGACTTACATAATGTAGAAGAAGACTTACAGCGTGCCTTGCAAGCACGGGTGGATTTGAAGTCAGGCGGCTACCTGATGATTGATCAAACCGAAGCGATGACGACGATTGATGTGAACACCGGTTCATTCGTCAATGGTCGTAACCTCGAAGACATCGTGTTTAAAACCAATCTTGAAGCGACGCATGTGATTGCGCGTCAATTACGTCTACGTAATTTAGGCGGGATTATCATTATTGACTTTATCGACATGCAGGAAGAGGCGCATAAAACCGATGTACTTGCTGCGCTTGAGAAGATGTTAGAGCGCGATCACGCCAAAACGAAGATTACTCAAGTGTCTGAATTGGGCTTGGTGGAAATGACACGTAAGCGCACTCGCGAATCACTTGAACATTTATTGTGCGAAATGTGTCCAACGTGCCAAGGTCGCGGCTATGTAAAATCTGCCGATACGATTTGTTATGAAATATTCCGTGAAATCATGCGTTATGCACGTGCGTATCAGGCGCCAAGTGGTTATACAGTTGTTGCAAGTATTGCAATCATTGATAAATTATTATCAACAGAAGCCGCTGCTGTGGCTGATTTAGAGCATTTTATTGGTCGCGTCATTAAGTTTCAGGCTGAAAGTCTGTACACGCAAGAACAGTATGATATTGTTTTAGTTTAATATTTTATTGGTGTCAGTTGGCGGTGTTTTTGAGTATTACGTAATTGGGAATTATTATCAATTATTATAGTCTGTTACAGGTTCGACGCGAAAACATGGTGTATTTTTATTAATCTCTCCTATACTGATTTCAAGCGGAAAGACTGATTTTAGTTTTTTCAACAGTATTAGGAGAACGATATGCAACAGTCAGTTCAAACAAATTCTAGCAGCGCAGCCCAAAATAGCATGGCTCACATGCAAGCCTATGGCGTTTGTAATTTGGTAGATGAGCAAGGCCGTGAGATTGCGATCACTGAAACAATGATCCTCAATGCATTTGCATCATTGAAAAAGCGCTGCTGCAACAAAGCGGCTGCATAATCCAACTTTCAGTTTGATGTGGGCGAAAACTCGCTTATCTCAGCGTTTAAACTGAAAGTTGTATTTACAGTGTCGTGTGTGAGTCAGTCATGCCAATAACAATAAGAACGTAAGAAGTTAAAATTAAATTTTGAACTAATTTTATAAAAGAGAGTGACTCTCGCTATACTTAGGTTTTATAGCGAAAAAATTTAGTTATGTCGGTCTTACAGTCTCAATTAGTTGCTGTCGATGATTTAATCAATCGTCTGGTTGAACACGCTTGCCAAATTTCTCTAGCCGTTGAAATCTGTCGCTTGGAGCATGCTTTAGGGCGCGTGTTATCTGCACCGATTATTTCTGCGATGAATGTACCGCCTTTTGATAATAGCGCGATGGATGGCTATGCGTTGGCGTGGCAATCTGATCTGCTGGGCAAAACGCTATCAGTCAGCCATGTCAGTCCTGCAGGGCATGCATCCTGTGATTTAGTTGAAAATACCGCTGTGAGGATTTTGACGGGTGCGCCAATGCCAAAGGGTGCGGACACTGTTGTTATTCAAGAAAATGTTACATGTAGCGATTCAAGCGCATCTATCAAAGCAATTAAAATCAATGAACAACCAGAACTTGGCGAAAATATCCGTCGAGCTGGGCAAGACATTGCGAAAGATTCGATGGTTTGTTCAGTTGGTACCCGTCTAGGTGCGGCTGAGATTGGTTTGTTGGCCAGTCTGGGAATTGATCAAGTTGAAGTTTATCGTGCATTACGCGTGTCTGTGATCGCTACAGGCGATGAGCTGGTTCAGGCTGGACAACCGCTCGCTGATGGTCAAATTTATAATAGCAACTCTCCGTTATTAGCAGCACTTCTAAAAACACTGCATGTGGATATTGTTCGTGCGATACAACTTCCAGATCAACCTGAATTATTAAAACAAACTTTACAACTGGCTGCCTGCGATAGTGATCTGATTTTGACCAGTGGTGGTGCATCCGTTGGGGATGCGGATCATTTAAAAGATGTGCTGAAACAGATCGGTCGCATTGAACATTGGAAAATTGCGATTAAACCCGGCAAGCCATTGGTTTGGGGCGAGGTTGATGTGAGCGGGCGAAGTATTCCTTTAATGGGTTTGCCTGGAAATCCGCAATCGGTTTGGGTGACTTTTCTAATCGTCGTATTGCCATTTCTAAAAGCCTTGCAAGGGCAGCGCACAGGTTTACTTCCTCAATCAGTCAAAGTTCCTGCTGGATTTACGCGTAGTAAGGCGCAAGGGAGACGTGAATATTTACGCGTAAAACTGGTCGATGGACAATTGATTCAGCATCCGAATCAAAGTAGTGGGGCGTTGATGTCGGCGAGTTGGGCGGATGGTTTTGCGGTTGTTGAAACAGGGATGATGGTAGAGAAAGGGGAGCTAGTCAGTTACATACCGATGTCAGGGATATTAGGCATGTAAGTGCTGGGCGATTTAATTAAGTAAAAAGGGGTGGGCGCCCTTAAAGATGTCATCTAAGCTTAAGCGAGTCCATAGTCAGTTGACTAGAACCCACCAACCCCTATTTTTTGCTCAACAATTGTCCAATAAGCCGGCTTACAGATTACTGACTTGGATCATCGGCATGGAAGCGCATCTAAGACACTGATCTGCACTTGATCAACTTGACAACTCAGCTTTGGGCTAATTTCATAGGTATCACCAAAACACCCAGACATCCCGATGAAATTATGTGCAGTGACATCACTATATTCTCGACCACCTGGACAAGAGGCTCTAAATCGGATATTGACACAACTCACTACTTCGGGACGTATCTTTGGTCTGCTGCCCGTCGCATAGTATTTACCTTCTCCATCAGGGCATTTCGTCGCAACCAGTCGCGTTCCTGCTGCGACATTTCTTAGATATTGTTCGCTCGCTTGTTTCGCAGCTTGCTGCTCAGCCAATTTAGATGCAGCAGCTTGCCGACTCTTTTCTTCTCTTTGTGCTTGTTCTTGCATGCGATTTTGTGCTTGCTTGATCTGTTCTTGCTGTCTGACTTGAGCCTGCTTGAGCTCTTCTTGCTGTCTGAGTTGTGCTTGCTTGATCTGTTCTTGCTTGATCTGTTCTTGCTGTCTGAATTGTTCTTGCTTGATCTGTCCTTGCTGTCTGACTTGAGCCTGCATCAGTATACGATCACGTACCTGCAGTTCTCGCGTTCGGCGATCTGCTTGTATCTGTGCTCGTTGCTGGGCAAACCGCTCTTGATTGCGCTGCGTCTGTGCATTCTGCTCAGCACGTGCGCGCTGCGCGTAGGCCTCAGTAGCTGCTCTGATTGCTCGAGAGCTTTCCAATTGACTCGCATATGCTTGATTAAAGAGAGCACCAAACATTGCGATTTGTGATGCTGTACTTGGCTGACTATTTCTTTCCGCTTCCCGTTCAGCAAACTCCTGTGCGCGGCGTTCGCGGGCTTCTTCTGATGCTATACGTCGTTCTTCTTCAGCCAAACGTCGATCTTCTTCAGCACGCAAACGCGCTTCTTCTGCAACGAGTGCAATCTCCGTGTTCAGATTCTGTTTCAATGTATTCAAAGCGGATTTATCTTCAGCAGAGTTCATTGTTTTACTTGCTTCGATAATTTTCTTGTTAGCACACACAAAATTACGGCTGCTGATGCAACTCGATGCGGCATTGGACGCCTCGATAAAATCCATATGATCAAGCGAATCTAACTGATCAATCATCTTCTGCTGTTTTTCAGTAATCGCCAGCGCAGGCAATGCGGTCAAGGTTAAGTAAGATACGATTGCAATGCTTCTGAAGCCTAGTGTGATATGCATTTTTTACCTTATATAATTAAATATTAAAATGATTTTAAGAAAATAATATTATTGACACTTTGTTGCTGATACTGGGCGATATGGTGTAGGGATAGCCACTGTTTAGAAGAGGTTGGGGTTAGCATCACAATCGCTTCAAATAATAATTTATTCGCTTGTACCGTTTGGCAAATAGATGCATCTGCGGTTGTGTGGTGCCCGTGCTCATAAAGTGCGACAAAATTTGTTTCGTTTAATGGGATTCCTTTTACGCGCTGGATGGGGCGAATTGTTTGGCTTATTGGATTTAGTAAGCAATCAACAAGAATACTGGCATGCGTAGGGTCCAGTTTAGCGCTTATTTTGTCCATCTGATTGAGGAGATTATTGCTCTCCATATACTGTGCAACTCCTTTGGCTAAGAGTTGCTCACTATACAAAATAGCATAAGATTCCAGCAGAATGAGTGCCTCATGCAAATGTCGGTCTTGCTTAAGGCGTGCCATAAAAACGTGGTCATTGTGCCAACTTAGTTGTCGTTTATTCGGGTTCAGTATTAAGTAGTCGTCTAAATGTGTGAAATTTGGCGTTTGCATAGCGGCATGCACATACGTTATTGCCTTCTCATAGAACGGACGCGTGCTAGAGAAATAAAAGCCTTGGCGTTCAGCTAGATTTAGGTCGTTTAACACGCTTCCATCTGATAATTCGCTAGTCTTTATGGCATTAAATAAACGATCTGGACGTATAAACTTAGATGTCATGCTACTGTCGTTTGCTGCCGCAGGCCATACCACCCGAAGTGCTTCTTGCATCATGGTGGCACAGTTATAGGTTAAAAAATTGTACTTGCCTGCATAGCGCCAATGGATATCCCCAAGGTTACGCACCATGCGTTCGCGTTCCAGACTTGTCAATTTCAAGGGTAATGAGGATAGTTCACGGAACTCATTAATCGTATATTGCTCATAAGACTCCATAAAATGACTTGCGAATAAATATGCCTTGTATTCGCCAAGTAATGCTTTCATAGGGTGCAACAATAATTCATTAATATGTGCCTGAAACCCCAATACAATATGTTCAGATAAATTGCGATCACATGCTGCCGCACTTAAATCGCCCTCAGGACAAATTACCAAGCGTAAGGCAACATGACCAAAACGAGAGGCCATCGTTGGACTTTTACCAGCAAATAATAGATGAATTGATTTGACGCGTTGCGGATCTATCCAAATGACGCGCATACCTTTAAAAGGTGTAGCCACTAGGAATGGCACACGACTGGTACAAGCTGAGGTAAGTTGCGCTTGATCATTAATCTTCGGACCATAGCGGCGCTCAAAATATGCTGCATATAATGGTTGTCGACAATTGAAGTCTGCTTGCATTATCCAGTCTGTAAGGAGCAGGGCATAGGCAGTATGTATCGAGGTAGAATTACCCTCAACGACGAGCTGTACCTTTGAAAACGCAGCATCGGGTAGTAACTTCGGCTTATTAGTATGCGCTAATACATCCAACATCATGTGTTGTATCGGTCTAGACGCGACTGAGGCTTGGACTACAGCTTTTTTATTTTCAGATTCAGAGCCATCAGAGCTCTGATCACGAGACCTTATACGAATTTGCTCGGCGTTTAGAATCTCGTGACTTAAGTCTTTAGGCACGTGTTGCAAGGCACGCTGTATATCCTGCAAATCACTTTGGCCCAGCAATACTGGTTGGATCGGTAAAGTGAGCGGTTGCTGATAAGCCTGATGTACACAACCACTCACTCCCGCTAGTGCCCAAACCATAATTGCAGCACCGCGTAACTTCATTGATCTTTCGCATTCTGTTGAAATGCTTGTGCGATCATCGAATCGGGTTTCGCCCACGTCGAAGGCTGAAAAGCAGTTTCATTTTTGATTTGCATCAATGTTGAAATTTTGCTTGGCGTCGAGATGATGTCAAAGAGGAGTGCATATGGCAGAGCAATGGGCGAGGTTGTGGTGTAACTGAAGTCATCCATTTGCGCTGGCGAAAATCCATTACGCCGTTGCATCACATCCCCAGTAAACTCCATAAAATTAATACTATTTATTTTTTGTTCTCTGGCAAGGGCTGCAGCTTTCATTTGCTTTTGTCTATTGGCCTCTCGTTCTTGCTCGCGTTCTTGTTGTTGTGCCGCGGTGGCTTTATTTTGCCAATACAGGGCTTGTTCTGGGTCTCTAGTGACGCCTTTTCCCGCCGTATATAAAGATGCCATATCTGTCATTGCCGTAATATCACCAGCTTGGGCAGAGGCGAGTTTTTGTTTAGCTGTGGTGACTTCTGCTAGATTACTCCAATACTCTGCTTGTTGTGCATCTTGGGGGACGCCCTCGCCAGTGCGATAGAGTTGAGATAATGCCAGCATGGCGGCAATGTTTCCGGTTTGCGCACTTTGTAATTGTGCTGCTGCTGCTGCTTTCGCCTCTGCAGCCTTTGCTGCCGCTGCTGCCTCTATAGCGCGCTGTTTGCCTGCTGCCGTCAGTTGAGTGTTAGATAAAACAACTTCGATTCTTTGGGTAACATCATCCCCTAGGGTAAATTTTTTATCAAAACGTTGTTCATGGTCGTTATCGACCGTTTTGATGACACTGATATTGATGACACCAGGTTGTGCAAAAACGTCTATCTTTGGACATTCTCCCTTTAGTTGTTCGTTGATATATATGGCGGAACCCGCATCAGCATCGTTACAACTGATGCGAATCACGGATTCTGCATAAGTAGCCAATGGCATGGATATTGAAGTTAATAGAAATAATAGCTTGTAAGGTTTTAAATGGTTTATACGCATACCGCGCTCCAATAATGGGTATTTAATGTTCTGAATTTGACCTATAGTTAGGGTGCAATTTTTTTCTATAATATATCTTTTTCTTTTTATTGAATACAGTTTTGCCACAAGACAATCACAATCTTGTAGATGTGTATCGACTCATGAGGACTATGATCTTAATTCGATCAAACTTATAACAGGAAGACGATCATGAGCGTAGCAAAAGTACTAGAAGTCATTTCAACAAGCACAAAGAGCTTTGAAGACGCAGTGGAAAAAGGCATTAGCCGTACTGCGGATTCTTTATCAGACGTCACTGGTGCGTGGATTAAAGATCAGAAAGTCGTTGTTAAAGACGGCAAGATCAGTGAATACCGTGTCAATATGAAAGTCACATTTGTTTTGAAAGATAAATAAAATTTGAGGTTTAAAAAAGCAATAAAAAAACTGGATCTCTCTATTCGAGTGATCCAGTTTTTTATATTTAACCGTATGCTGCATTGCAGCACAGTCGATTATTCAGCAGCAGTATCTTCTGCACCATCAGTAGCTTTCTTACCAAAACGACCAAAGCGTTTGTTGAAGCTAGCGACACGGCCTTCAGTCTTCATCTGACGTGTTTCGCCAGTGTAGAATGGATGTGATGCGCTTGAAATATCCAAAGAAACATATGGATAGGTTTCGCCATCAGTATGAGCATGGGTCTTTGAAGTCTTAACGGTTGAACCGATCAGAAAGAATTTGTCAGCAGTTGTATCGTGAAACAGTACCGGACGGTAGTCTGGATGAATATCAGCTCTCATTAGGGGATTCCTGGCAGTTGTAGCTTGGCGCGCATAATAGCAAAAAAATTAGATGAATGCTGCTCTATTTTCACTACATTTACGATTATACGCGCA
>CAYJUB010000029.1:8852-11944 GCA_964373145.1 uncultured Moraxellaceae bacterium | reverse complement strand
TGTGAAACACAACTGGCTTAATTCAATAACTGTCAACTTATTTCAGGACGTGACATTGGTCTAAACCTCATCCGCCCCAACAGCCCTACCCACAAAACGATAAACAGGCTGACTACGTGAAAACTTAATTGGATGAGCAAGTTGCTTTTGAGTTTTTGCATTCCCTATTTCAAGTGGTACTTCCACAACCCAACCACGTTGTTCCGCGAGTTTGGATTCCACCGCTTCCGCCAAACTCAATACCGGTTCTACACACACATCCAACGCGGCAAACAATTGATTCCAGTATTCAAGTGGCTGTTGTGCAATTGCTTCACGAATCATGGATCGAACCGTTGCACGATCTTCTGGCTGCATCGATGAACCTAAACGTGCCAAATCCGGCATTTGTAATGCTTGCGCCAAACCCATCAGAAATTGTGGTTCAAGTGATCCAATGGAGATGAATCGTCCATCTTGCGTTTGATAATAGTCATAGAAAGTCGCGCCATTGAGCATGCCTTGTTCAGGCGCTTGCGCTTCCCCGCCAGCAACTTGTGCCGCACCAGCCATGGTATTCAAACTAAACGCACAATCGGTCATCGAAATATCAATATGCTGACCTAAGCCACTGGTATGCCGCTCAATGACCGCAGCCAAAATGCCAATCACGCCATGCAATGATCCACCAGCCACATCTGCTATCTGAATTCCCATTGCGGGTGGCAAACCATTCACACGACCACTATGACCAGCAATACCAGACAACGCGATATAGTTAATGTCGTGTCCAGCGCGATCTTTATAGCTGCCAGTTTGACCATAACCCGTGATCGAGCAATAAATTAATCGTGGATTAATCTTGCTGAGAGTTTCGTAATCCAAACCCAAACGAGCCATCACATTGGGTCTAAATTGCTCAACGATAATGTCGTATTCGGCAACCAATTCTTTTATTTTATTAATATTTATAGGATCTTTGAGATCAAATGCGACTGAGCGTTTGTTACGGTTTAAGTAAGCATGCGCGGTTGCTTGACCATCCGCATACGGAGGCATGATACGGACTAAGTCCATGCGACTTGGCGACTCGATATGAATCACATCAGCGCCCATATCCGCCAGCATTAACGTCGCAAATGGCCCTGGTAATAGGGTTGAGAAATCGAGAATTTTTAGACCAGAAAGTAACGTATTTTGGGTGCTGCTCATAAACTAATTCCAGTGATTACATCTGATGGTGTCTAACAAAATTGGCAATTTAAACCAAAACTCCAGACTATTACACTGTGAAACCTCAGTACAATGATCTTTATGCTCATGGCGTTTGGTATAAATAAACATTAAGATTGAAGTTCGTACGTTCAGATTCATGTGATGTTTTGATTCAAATTGAGTCGTAAAACGTTCATTTTCAGCGAAAAAGGTACTGTATGAATCGCAAAACTATTTCAATTCATTATGTGAATGGTGCATTACACGGCGCAAGACGCCTAAATATGGATATTGAAAGTCTAGTTAGTCGAGCAGGCATTGACCCTTCACTCCTCTCACAACCGAAGGCACGCGTTTCTCCAGAGCAATATACGCGCTTTGCTCAAATCATGTGGTTGGCAACTCAGGATGAACATTTAGGTTTTGATAGCAATCCGCGTCGATTGGGAACGTTTGCGACGATGTGTCAGCTGATTATTCATGCTGGAACCCTTGGTAAAGCACTTGAACGTGGACAACAATTTTATAGTTTATTTGGTACGGATTGGTCAATGAGTATTACTCACGACTTGCATGAAGCACGATTACGGGTAAATGCACCGTTAGATCGTGATATAGATCATTTCATTACCGAAAGTATGTTGATGGTTTGGCATGGTCTCGCAAGTTGGTTGATCGGACGACGTATTCCTTTAGAACGCGCAAAATTTGGTTATCCAAAACCAGTCCATGCCGATGAGTACGATGCGCTGTTTTATGCACCTGCAATGATCTACGACGCAACTTATACTGAAATCAGTTTTGCATCAGATTACTTATCACTGCCCATTCGTCAAACCGAAGATACATTGGCGGAGTTCTTAAAAACTGCACCCGCGAAATTACTGGTTAAATTTAAAAATACCAATTCACTCACATCACGTATTCGTGAATTGCTCAAAACACATATTGGTACTGAAATGCCAACCTTAAATGATGTCGCTTCACAACTCTACTTGTCTCCGCAAACCTTACGCAGACGTCTAGCAGCCGAAGGCAAAAGCTATCAAGGTGTCAAAGATGACTTACGCCGCGATACTGCGATTCATTTGTTAGCTTCACCACACCTGACTCTTGATGAAGTTGCTGAACAAGTTGGTTTTAGTGAAACCAGTACCTTCCATCGTGCCTTTAAAAAATGGACAGGGGTTACACCGGGTTTATATCGACAAATCCATGCCGAATAGTGACAATATGCTTTAGCGGATCAACCGTCCGCAAAGAGAGCATAAATCATGTCGGATGAAAAAATAAAAAAATATACTGGTGCAGCAGGTGGCTGGGATGCGCTTAATAGCGTCGCCAAAAACCTGCGGCATCAGGGTATTACGGTTAAAGGTGCAATTACATTATTACAAGTCAATCAACCCACAGGTTTTGATTGTCCGGGTTGTGCTTGGCCTGATAAAGAACATACTTCAACCTTTGAATATTGCGAGAATGGCGCAAAAGCGGTTGCATTTGAAGCAACGAGCAAGCGCGTCACCCATGAATTCTTTGCCGCACATTCTGTTTCTTGGTTAAAACAACAAAGTGATCATTTCTTGGAGGATGAAGGTCGATTGACGCATCCCATGCGTTATGACGCGGCGACTGATCATTATGTGCCGATTAGTTGGGATGATGCCTTTGCCATGATTGGGCAACATTTGCGAGAACTCCCCGATCCGAATCAAGCGGCATTTTATACTTCTGGTCGTACCAGTAATGAAGCGGCGTTTCTCTATCAATTATTTGTCCGTGAGTACGGCACCAATAACTTCCCTGATTGCTCAAATATGTGTCACGAACCCACCAGCGTTGGACTTGCTGAATCCATAGGATTGGGAAAAGGAACCGTCACGTTAGATGATTTTGAG